>CAZEQC010000001.1:0-15577 GCA_964514285.1 uncultured Anaerolineales bacterium
TCGCCACCGATCACGGCATCCCCTTCGTCTACACGCCGTGCCCGTTGGCCGGCGCCACCTCTCCGTGTACGCTGGCCGGCACCGCCGTCCAGGCGCTGACGGAGAGTCTCTTCGGCATCGTCCTCAGCCAGCTGCGCAAGCCGGGCGCGCCTTTGATCATCGGCGGGCTGATGTCGAATATGGATATGCGGACCACGGTCTACTGCTACGGTTCGCCGGAGATGGCGCTGCTCAGCGCGGCCTACACCCAGATCACCAAGTGGTTGGGCGTGCCTGAGTACGAGACAGCCGGCTGCTCCGACGCCAAGCTGTTCGACGAGCAGGCCGCGATGGAGGCCTCATTCAACGCCACCACTGCCGGGCTCGTCGGCGGCAACATGATTCACGACGTCGGTTACCTCGAACAGGGCCTGACGAGCTCAATGGAGCAGATGGTGGCCTCGAACGAGATCATCGACCGGGTGAAGCGGATTATGCGCGGCATCCCTGTCAACGATGAGACGAAGGCGCTGGACGTGATGGAGGACGTGGGACCCGGCGGTCACTATCTGGAGCACGATCACACCTATGACCGGTTCAAGGACGTGATCTGGCAGGGCGAGTTGACGGACCGCCAGAACTGGGAGAACTGGGATCTGGGTGGTCGGAAGACCTTCAAGGACCGCGTCCATGCGAAGGTGCTGGAGATCCTGGAGGCGGACACCGAGCCGCTCATGGATGAGGACATGTACAATGAGCTCCGCCACATCTGCGAATTGGCCGATGAGCGCCATAAGGATGAGGAGCTGGACTT
This sequence comes from uncultured Anaerolineales bacterium, assembly GCA_964514285.1. GTDB lineage: Bacteria > Chloroflexota > Anaerolineae > B4-G1 > B4-G1 > SKLM01. Next base: position 794 of record CAZEQC010000001.1, read on the forward strand.
CGATATGTTCGTGTGAGCCGAGTCGCCAAGCTGCTGGCGCTCTTCAGCGCCAGCAGCCAGCGGCTATGGCCACCCTTGCGAAGGCTGTATGGTGCTGGGGCGGATCGCCCTAAGCGATTGGCCTCGTCAACGTTGACGATCAATGCAGGCTGACAAGGACCTTTCAATGGCGCTCGATCAACGCCGCTGTTCAATGCTGGATCTACAATGCCGTCGTGGGGGCGTATGGCCCCCAGGCAATGGGATGGGCCGTCCCCTTCAGGGAGCGTCTCAGTCACGTTGTCCAATGCCGATCACACAACGTCGCTGTTCAATGCTGCTGAATCAATGAAGCCTTTCAAGGATGATCGAGCCAGCCTTTGCCCAGGGGCCACGGGTTGACGCACTGACCCGTGAGCCTTCGCAAGGGGCTTTAATTTGAGTTCTACTTGATTGTGATGGCGGTTGACGTTGCCCGCTATCCTAATCAAGATCGTCCACATATAGCTGTCACCTAGCCCCTCTTCCCAGCGGGAAGAGGGGCTAGGATTGGGACTTAGTGAGGTAAGCTTTGGATAAGGGGGCAAGGTGCCCAAGAATAACTCACGGAAGCTTGTTCTAGGTATAGATACCGGCGGTACATATACCGATGGTGTACTGCTCGACTATGACTCGCGTGAGGTGTTGGCAACACACAAGAGCCTGACCACCAAGCGGGATTTTTCTATCGGTATTGAGCGGGTCATTGAGGGTATCGCGATCGAGGACCCTGCTGAGGTCCGAATGGTGTCTGTCTCGACGACGCTGGCGACTAATGCCATCGCCGAGGGGAAGGGCAAACGGGTTGCCCTCTTGCTGGTCGGCTACGACCCGGAGCTGATCTCCTCCTTCAATCTCGGAGCGCGATTTGCCACTCCTAATTACTACTACTTTGACGGTGGACACGATCTCTATGGGCGAGAGCAGGAGGAGCTGGATCTGGCTTCCATTCTGGACAAGGTCAACGAGGTCAGGGGAGATGTGGATGCGATCGCCGTGTCCAGCTATTTCAGCCCGCTCAACCCGGAGCACGAGAATCGTATCTATGAGGCGGTCTCCCGAGTATGCGACCTGCCCATCGTGCTTGGTCACCAGCTTTCCACACGGCTGGGTTCGGTGGAGCGCGCAACGACAGCTGCGCTCAACGCCTCGCTTCTTGCTGTGCTCCAGGACTTCGTGATTGCCGTGCGGCGGGCTATGGAGCATCGTGAGATCGACGCGCCGCTGATGATGGTCCGCGGCGATGGAACGCTGATGAGCGATGAGTTCGCCTCTCGTACGCCGGTGGAGACGATTCATTCCGGCCCGGCGGCCAGCGCCATTGGAGGGCGCTTCCTCGCCCAGATCGATGATACGTTGGTCTTGGATGTTGGCGGCACCACCACGGATCTGGCGCTTATCGAGGATGGAGAGGTGACGGTCAGCGAGGAGGGGGCGACCGTCGGCGACTACGAAACGGCCGTCAGCGCCGCTGACCTGTTCTCCGTTGCTCTGGGTGGGGATAGCCACATCACGCTGAACCGCGAGAAGCACATTGCCCTGGGGCCGGAGCGGGTCGTTCCCCTGGCGCATTTGGCGGAGGAGTATCCAAAGGTCAAGAGCCGCCTCCAGGCGCTCTCACGACGGGCCTGGGCGGAGGCCGGCCCGGATTGGTTGGAGTATTGGTTCCTGCTGCGCGAGCCCGATGACGATCATTTGTTCCAGTCGAGTCACGCGAAGAAGCTGGTCGAGTTTCTGAGCAGTGGGCCGAAGCCTGTGCCTGAGATCGTCGACCATCTGGACGTGCTCCACGTGGCCCAGATCAGCGTCGATGAGCTGTGGCGTGAGGAGATTCTGGGTAAGTCTGGCCTGACGCCCACGGATCTGCTGCACGTCGAGGAACGTTATAGCCCATGGGACGTGAAGGCGTCTGAGTTGGCTCTCCAGGTCTTCTCCCACTATCAGTTCAAGGAGCCCGACGAGATTCGGGAGGCGGTATGGCGGCGGGCTGTGGAGATGATCGTCCACGCCGTGATTACCTTCCTCAGCAAGCAGACCCTGACGCCTCCCACCGAGACGCGAAAGGAAGAGGAGGATGACATTGGGCGCTGGTTCTTCTTCAACAGCATCTACAAGACGCATCCTCACCTGGAGACCCTCTTCCGTCTACGTGAGCCGATCGTGGGCATCGGCGCGCCGGCCGATTTCTTCTTGAGCGAGGTTGCAGAGGCACTCAACGCGGAGTTGGTGTTGCCCGAGCATCACGCGGTGGCGAATGCGATGGGCGCCGTCGCCGGCAGTGTGATGGTCGTCGAGGAAGTCCTGGTCTATCCGCGGTTGGATCAGTCGGGTCTGGAGGTCATAGGGTATTACGTCCAGACCAGTGAGGATCGGAAGGACTTCGACGAGGAGGCGCTGGACGAGTGTATGCGTTACGCCAAGGACCTGGCTCACGAACGAGCCCTGGCAGCGGCGGTCCGTTCTGGCGCTGACAATCCGGAGGTCGTCGTCGAGGTGGAGACCGAGGGCCTGGATACGTACCGCATTCGAGCGAAGGCGATGGGCAATCCCCGCTTGGCTAAATGAGGTGGGGGCGACGCGGTCATCTTGGCAGTGCTTATTGGGGGCTTGCGTCTGCCGAAGGCGACATCAATGTGCCAGGTGCTTTGGAATGGGGCACCGGGCACGGAAGGGATATAGTATGGAGGTAGCGAATGGAATTGGTGCGAGTTGATACGCAGCGCGCCTATGATTTGATCTGGGAGAAGATTACGACGCTGGAGTTGGCGCCAGGTGAGCCGATTAACGAGCAGGAGCTGGCCGAGGCGTTAGATATGGGCACCGTGCCTGTCCGAGAGGCGTTGAAATGGCTGGCTCACGAGAACCTGGTTGATGTCACAGAACGGCACGGCATCTACGTGGCCGACGTCAATGTCGATGATCTTCAGCAGCTCAGTGAGATGCGGTTGTCTCTTGAATCGCTCAGTGCTCGTCTCGCGGCTGAGCGCGTTGAGCCCGATGACCTGGTTGTTCTGGAGGCTTTGCGCCGGGAACAAGAAGCAGTGACGGCGGAGGAGGGTGAGGATAACGGCCATCTCCGTGACTTGTTTGACCGCGATCACAAGTTCCATCAGGCAGTGGCCAAGGCAGCTCACAACAAGTACCTGGCTCAGACGCTGGATCGTCTGTTTGGGCTCTCAAGGCGCCTGTGGTACCTGGTGTTGCCTCATCTGAGCTCTCTCTCCTCCAGCGTCGAAATGCACGTAGCTCTCGTGGGAGCGATTGAGAGCGGTGATGCCGATCAGGCTGAGAAGATTATGTACGAGCACGTCAAGGAGTTTTACGACGAGGTCCGTGAGATTCTAGAAACAGAGGAACTGGCAGAGGCCTAAGAGTGGTCATCCTGCTTGCAGGGGTAACGGGACCCTCTCACCCTGGGCGACTGCTTACTGAAGGATACCAGCGAGGTGAAGAGGGATGAGCTCCACCCTGGAGATAAGGACCACGCCATGCCAGAGATGACAGCGACGTCCAAGGCGACGGTGTCCCAGTCGTCGAACGCCATAGGCTATCTGGCCGTCTTGCTGGCAACAGCTTGTTGGGGAACCTCGGGCATTTGGGTCGAATTCGTCGTAGAAGCTAGCGGTGTTTCGGCGCTGGCTTTGGCGTTTTGGCGTGATTTGACCACCTTTCTCGTCCTTTTTCTGGGGCTTCGCCTGCTGCATCCGGCCTGGCTGCAGATCAAGCGATGCGATCTGAAGTGGCTCATCGCTTTGGGGGCGAGCTTGGGCATTTTTCACGTCTTCTGGAACCTGGGCGTCCTGCTTAACGGAGCGGCGGTGGCCACGGTGCAGCAGGCCGCCATGCCGGCCATTGTCGCTGTTGTCGCCGCGCTGATCTGGAGTGAGCCGCTCCACATCCGGAAGATTCTGGCCATCATCTTAACCTTCATCGGCACGGTGCTGGTATCTGGTTTGGATGTACTGGGCCAGGCGGACCTGACCTGGGGCGGTTTCTTGGTGGGGCTGGGTATCCCTGTCTCTTACGCTGGTTGGAACGTGTTCGGCAAGCGCGTTCGGGGGGACTATAATCCCGTGACGACCTTGACCTACGGTTTCGGTTTCGGTGCTTTGACGCTTCTGCCCTTTCAGGCCTTCACGACGCAGCCATGGCCGGTGCCGGCCAAGACCTTTCTCTGGTTTGCAGGTCTGATCAGCGTGGCCACGATAGCAGCCTTCTCCCTCTACACCTTTGCGCTGGGTCGCCTTCAGGCCAGTGTGGCCAGTATCCTTGCCATGGCCGAGATTCCCATCGTAGCTGTTTACGCCTATGTCTTACTGGGCGAGCGTATGTCGCTCGATCAGGTCACGGGCGCCGTTCTGGTCATCGCGGGCGTTCTGATGCTCTCGGGTCGACGCAGTCACCCGGGTCGACACAGTCACCCAGGTCGACGCAGCCGCCGTGACCAAGACGATGACGTTGGTTCGAGTGAGGATGCCCCAGGGGACGCCACTCGCGATCAGAGAGACGAGGGAGCAAAGGAGTGATAACATGGTGACTAAGACGTTGCCTATGGAGTTATTGGAGCAGAAAGGCGTTCCCTACGAAGCGCACCCGCACGAGGAGACGCAATACACCGCGGAGGGCGTGGCGGAGGACCTGGGTATCCCCGTGGCCCAGGTTGTGAAAGCTATGCTCGTACGCTGCGATGGGAGTTGGTACGTTCTGGTGGTGATTCCCGGTGATAGACGACTCAGTCTGGAGAAAGTGCAGACCAGCGTGGGAGCCGGGAAGGTGAAGCTGGCATCGAAGCAAGAGGTGGAGCGCATCACAGGCTACACGGTGGGAGCGGTCTCCGTGATGGGCTTTCGACAGGGCGGCGTGATGACCTTTGTTGACCGGGGGGTCTTGGATCTCGAGCAAGTGGTCATCAGCTCTGGGCGCCCGGATGCCGGGCTGGCGCTCTCGGTCGAGGATTTGATGGAGGCGTTGGAGGGCGCTCAGGTAGGGGATTTCTGCGAAACGACGGGATAGGGATGGGAAGTGAGCGGGTCGACGGGCGATCGGTCGATGCGGTCACCCGGCGAAGGGGCGGAGACTTAGAGCTTGGCGCGAGGTAAGCTGTGAAAGTTGTCTTAGGTATTGATACTGGCGGGACGTACACGGACGCAGCGCTGGTCGATCACGAGACGGGCAGCGTGTTAACTGGGGCGAAGGCGCTCACCACGCGCCACGATCTATCGATCGGTATTGAGGAGGCCGTGCGGGCGGTTCTGAATCGAAAGGCGGAGGCTGCTGGGGCTATCCGTCTGGTGGCCCTCTCGACGACGTTGGCCACGAACGCCATTGTCGAGGGTCAGGGGCGGTCAGTTGGATTGTTGTTGATCGGCTATGACCAGGAGCTCGTCCGTCAGTACCAGCTCGAGAGGGAGCTGGCGACCGAACGCTGGGCCTACGTACGCGGCGGACACGACGTCGTCGGCGAGGAACAGGAGCCGCTGGACGAGGAGGCTGCTCGAGAGGCGATCATGGCCTGGCGGGACGAGGTCGAGGGGTTCGCAGTCTCTGGTTTCTTCGGCGTCTACAACCCCGCTCACGAACTGCGAGTGAAGGCCCTGGTGCAGTCTCTGACCGATCTCCCCGTCACTTGCGGTCACGAGCTGAGCTCTCGCCTGGACTCGGTGCGGCGAGCGACGACAGCGGCCCTCAACGCGCAGCTAATCCCCTTACTTCACGAGCTGATAGCTACTGTTCGTCAGACCCTCGACCAGATGGGCGTCATGGCTCCTTTGATGGTGGTGAAGGGCGATGGTTCCCTCGTGCGGGCCGGCTGGGCGATGGAGCGGCCCATCGAGACGATCCTCTCCGGCCCAGCTGCCAGCGTGGTCGGGGCTTGGCACCTGGCGGGCCGTCGGGATGTGTGGACGGTTGACATCGGCGGAACGACCACGGACATCGCTGTGCTGGATGGCGGCCGACCGAGGCTCAATCCCCACGGGGCGCGTGTTGGGGGATGGCGAACAATGGTCGAGGCGGCCGACGTTCATACCGTGGGGTTGGGCGGCGACAGCCACGTGCACTTGAATGGATCCAGCTTGGCTATCGGCCCTCAACGGGTGATTCCTCTCTGTCTGCTGGCGAGTCAATACCTGGGAGTTGTGGACCAACTGAGGAAGCAATCGCAGGAGAAAACGGGCGGGCGCATCGGTCAGCTAGTGGTGGCTCAGCGGCCTGGCGCCAGAGGGCTTTCGGCGGAGAAGCGGGCCTTGCTTGATAGTCTGAGGGATGGTCCTCGCCTCATAACATCGCTGGTTGAGGACGGTCCACTCGCTGCCCAACGGGTTAGGGGGTTGGAAGCACGTCAGATTGTGCTGCGCTCTGCGTTCACACCGACGGACGCGCTTCACGTTCTGGGGCGGTTGAATCTTTGGGACGCCGAGGCCTCCCGCGTCGGGGCACAAATGCTGGCAAAGCAGCTTGGGTCGACGGGCAATCTCGCCCAGTCACCCGGCCTCAGCGTGGAGACGCTCTGTGAGCGAGTGATTGACGGGGTAGGGGATCGGGTGTCCAAGGCCTTGGTGACCAAGATCCTCAGTGACGAGGATTCAGCTTCGGGCGCTGGGACGCCGCCGGACTGGGAGCAAGAGCCATCAGCCGCGGCGTTGTTGGCGCGGGCGCTGGGAAGTAAGCCCGATTCCGATCTGCGCTGCGAAATGAGGCTTCGCCAGCCCGTGGTCGCGATAGGCGCGCCGGTTGAGGCCTACATGCCGCGCGTGGCTGATCAACTGAGTACTGAGCTGGTCATTCCGCCTCACGCCGAGGTGGCCAATGCGGTGGGAGCTGTGACGGGCAGCGTGGTGCAGCAGATTCGGGTGACGATCCAGCCAGTGGACGGGGACACATTCCGGCTTCATCTCCCCGACGGCGTGCGTGACTTCTCTACGTTGGCGGAGAGCGTCCAATGCGCGGAGGAGACGATGACCGAGAGGGTGGAATCGATGGCTCACGAGGCTGGCGGGGCGACGCTATCCCCTGGGCACATTGAGGTGCGGACTGAACGTGAGGACAGGACAGCACCGGTCCGGGGGGATCGGATCTATCTGGGCACGGAGATGACCTTCACTGCTGTGGGACGGCCAGGCCTGGCGATGGATCGAACGACCTAATTGTAGAGACCCAAGTGCGGCTGGGTTGTCGCCGCGCTAGCTCTACTACGCTCAAGTCCCCCTGAAAATCCGCCTCCAGGCGTGAGCCGCTCGCTCTGTCGGTTTTCCGTCCGACATCCCTAAGCCTCCTCCAAATGCGACGTGCAATGCGGGCAGCGCGTCGCTTCAATCGGAATCTCTGTCATGCAGTACGGGCACGTCTTCGTCGTCGGCTCGGCAGGCTTCTCCTCCTCCTTTCGTTCCAGCCGATTGATCTGGCGGACGATGAGGAAGAGGGCGAGGGCGATGATGATGAAATCGATGATCGTGTTGAAGAACAACCCATAGTTGATCGTCGCCGCTCCGGCCTCTTCCGCCGCCGCTAGGCTCTCGTAGCGTCCACCCGAGAGGTTGATGAAGAAATCTGAGAAGTCAGCATTTCCCAGTAGCAGGCCGATGGGTGGCATGAGGATGTCGCTTACGAACGAGCTGACGATGTTGCTGAACGCGCTGCCGATGATGATGCCGATAGCGAGATCGATGATGTTCCCGCGCAGGGCGAACTTCTTGAATTGCTTCAGCATGATCTCCCTCCTTCAATTGCGTGCTTGACGTTGGAGCCCCTCCCAGTTCTTCGCACTCAGAGAGGCCGTAAGCTGTCTCGAGCATAGCTAGTATACAGAATGTCGCGCGTAAGTCAACTTCCTTGGCGTCCTCTGGATGGCTGCCCGCTTGCCCTGCATAGCCAAGAGGCCTTCCATCTTGTCTGTCCCCCCAGCTCTGTTATAATCTCGGCCGTATGTTAAAATCACGTTACGCTTTTCCGCTCGCGGCCCTGGGACTCGCGATCCTGACACTGTTGCTCCTATCCTTTGCCTTCGTGGCTCTGATTCGTGTCCTTCCCGGTCGCTACGCCTACTACTTGCCAGAGCCGCTGCAAAACGTTCGTCACCGCCCTCACCCGGAGTCCCTTCCCACGCCGGTGGCGGTGGCTGGATCCGGCGACGGACTGACGCCGATCCTTGTGCCAACGATGACGTCGGTCATCAGACCGACGGAGACGCCGAATCGACGCAGTCACCCAACACCTACCAGCACCCCTACACCTCTACTTGATACGGCGACGCCGTCTCCGATGCCCTCACCTACCGTGGAGCCATCGCCGACCTCAACCGTTCTTACCAGCTTTACGTTGACGGGTTTGCGACACGAGCATCAGGCATGGAACAACTGCGGCCCGGCCACACTGACGATGTTGCTGTCCTACTGGGGGTGTGAGAGGACCCAGCAGGATGCAGCACCGATCTTGAAGCCTGACCCCGATGACAAGAACGTCAGTCCGTGGGAGATGACGTCCTACGTACGCGATCTGGGGTTCCAGGCCATAACGCGCGTCAACGGCGACATGGAGCGCCTCAAGGCATTGCTGCGGGCTGGCTTCCCCGTCATCGTCGAGACCTGGTACGTTCGGGATGCCAGCGACCAGCTGGGCCATTATCGACTTATCGTCGGATACGATGATGCTGCCCAACAGTTTATGACCTATGACTCCCTCCACGGCCCGGACATTCCGATCGGATATCGTGAGTTGGATGAGTTGTGGCGCGTCTTCAATCGGCTCTATCTGGTGGTCTACACGCCTGAGAGATGGGACGCCCTGGCTGCCATTCTTGGGCCCGATCTTGAAGATGCTGCGATGTACGGGCGAGCGCTGGAGGTGGCCAGGAGCGAGGCTGCGAACCAGCCCGGTGACTGCGTGGCCTACGCCGATTGTGCTGATTGGATCACCTTCTCCTGGTTCAACGCCGGTTCCTCCCTCAACGCCTTGGGAAACCATCCGGAAGCGGTGATGGCGTACGACAAGGCGCGGCAGTTGGGGCTTCACTACCGCATGCTGTGGTATCAGTTCGGACCCTATGAGAGTTACTATCATGTGGGGCGCTACGAGGACATCATCGCTTTGGCCGATGCTACCCTGGCGACGGCGAATAACTTGGAGGAGTCGTACTACTGGCGGGGGAAGGCTCGCTTGGCGCAGGGAAACGTCGATAGCGCCCGCTCTGACTTCAAGGCGGCTCTACGCTATCATAAGGGCTGGTCTGCGGCGCTGGAGGCCCTAGAGGGCTTGGACGGGTCTTAGAAGACCAGATGCCCCTCTCAAGTCTTAACAGGGCAAGTGATATGCTCACTGCAATCAGCTGCACGGAGCGACCTGCAGCGTCTTCTCACTCGCCTATTCGCCAATCCTTTCCCCGTCTCTCGACTCGGTCTTGCCTACCCTGAGCCCGGTTCCCGTCTCAAGAGGAGCGCGGGCAGCTGGACGATCTCCTCACTGCCCAGCAGAACCGCTGCCAGCAAGTAGGTCGCAGTTCCTACGACCAAGCCGCCAACCCCGACAAGGCGTGGGCCAAGGTTATGCCACAAGGATCGGAAGGCGAGGACGGCTGCTGTCATCAGAGCCGATGCAGCCAACGTTCGTGCCAGGGATTTAAGCAGGGTCTTGGCTTCAATGCCTCTCAGCCGTCGCCAGGCCATCAGGAGAAGGAGACTCACTTGAGCCCCCACGCCCAAGGCGTTGGAAAGCGCGATGGCGCCCTGTGCCAGGACGGGGAGGAGGAGCCAGCCCAACGTCGCATTGATCGCCAGCCCCGCCAGGGCTGCCCATAGGGGCGTCCACATATCCTTCTGGGCATAGAAGAGTCGGCTGGTCACCTCCAGTGCGCTGTGGAAGATCAGGCCGAGGGCGAAGAACTGCAGCGCCAAGAAGACCCGGTCCGTGGTATTCGCGTCGAAGGCACCCCTTTGGAAGAGAAGCACTGTCAGCGGACGGCCCAGCACGAGCAGGCCTACGCCAGCTGGCACCGCCAGGGCAAGCACCAGCCGGAGTGCCCAAGATCCGGTGCGACGCAGGCCGGGTCGGTCGTGGCTCTCCGCCAGCATGGCCAGTGTGGGGAAGACCGTGATCCCCAGCGCCGTGCCGATGATGGTCTCCGGGAATTGCATCAAACGCCATCCGTACTCATAGGCGGAGATGGCGCCTGCTGAGAGCCGTGAGCCCAGGAACGTGGGAAGGACGAAGTTGAGGTAGGTGGCTCCTAGGCCCAGCATTCGTGGTCCGATCAGGTTCAGCAATGCCCCTATATCGGGATGGGTCAGCGTGGGCCACCATCGGGCGCGGAAGTGGACCAGACCGGGCACAAGGACCAGGAAGTAGATCACGGCGCCCCCCACACCTCCCCAGGCCAGCCCAAAGATGCCCCATCGCGGCGCCAACCACAGTGTACCGGCGATGCGTCCCAGCGTATAGCAGATGGGTGCCAGGGCAGGGAGCAGAAAATGCTGGTAGGCTCGCAGAACCCCGACCAGGATACCGCTGGTCGTGAACAGCAGGGTCTGGATCAGCACGAGACGCATCAGCTTGGCGCCCAGCGCTGTCTGCTCGGCGTCGAACCCGGGAGCTACGACCTGGATCACCTGCGGCGCGAAGATGGCCGCTATTGTACCCACAGCTGCCACGATCAACAGGGCGAGGTTGACCACAGCCGAAACCAAGCGCCAGGCCTCCTGATGCTCGGCTCGCTTTATGCGGGCTGAGAGGACCGGGATAAGGGTCGTCGCCATCGCGCTTCCCGCCAGGATGGTGAAAAGGCCGTCGGGGAGTTCGAAGGCGGCGTAGTAGGCGTCGAGTTGGGCGGAAGCGCCGAAGGTGCGACTGATGACGATGTCGCGCGCCAGCCCCAAGACCTTATCACTGGCGAAGAGCACGGCGACCAGCGCTGCGGAGCGGGCAACGTGCGATGTGGAGGATTCCGACGTAGCTGTCATTGTCGACGTGAGAGAGCGACTAGAGCTACTCGATGTCCAGGATCACGACATCCGCCGGCGCTTCCTCCTTGAAGGTCTGAGCAGCCTGTAGTGAGCCAATGCCTCGACCCACATGCATCGGAATGGCAACCTTTGGGCCGATGATCTCACATGCCTCCACAGCTTCCTCGGCTGTCATCACATAGGTGCCACTCACGGGGAGAAGCGCGATGTCAATAGCCTTGAGATCTGCCATCTCGGGTATGGGATCGGTGTCCCCGGCGTGATAGATGCGCTTGCCGTCCAACGTGACGACGAAGCCCACGTACCCCGCCTCTTTGGGATGGAAGGGCTCGCCCGGGCTGCGGAACTTGTTCACGTTGTAAGCAGGCACGGCCTCCACGCGGACTTCCTTCACTTCGAGTGTGTCTCCGGTTTCCAACACCCGCACGTCCCCCGACAGCCTGTCAGCCGCCGCCGCGACGGTGACGATGGTCGTGTCCTCGCCTTGGATCTTGGAGACATCGTCTGGTGAACAGTGGTCGTGATGATCGTGAGAGATAAGAATCACATCTGCCTTTGGTTGCCCCTCGCTCAGCTCATAGGGATCGAAGTAGATCGTCGGTGGGCCGTCGATGCGAAAAGCATCGTGGCCCAGCCAGTGTATGCGTTCTAGCATTGGTTCTGCTCCTTGCTCGGGAGAATGGAACCCCGGGCCCTCTCCGGGGTAAGCCCGATCAGCTCTGTCTGCGACGCCTTCGCGGACGTAGATGTCCCACAACCTGATTTCCGAAGAGGGCGGGGCGACGCAGTTACCTGAGGCTAAGGGGACGCCGGCTGCATCACCGGGCGGAACTTGTAACCGTAGATGATGGCGCCTTCCTCACCGCTGCTTTGCACGCGACGGGTCACCATCTCCACAGGCATGCCGACCTCTATCTGATCGGAGTCCACATCGGTGAGCTGGGCGGTGACCATAGGACCTTCCTCGAGGCGGACCAGCGCCACGGTGTAGGGTGCGAACTCCTTGAAGTCTCGCGGCGCGTGATAGACCGTGCTGTAGGAGTAGACCTCCCCGCGGCCGCTGAAAGCAACCTCTCGCTGATCCACCGTTTCACACTCGGGACAGACGTCACGAGGCGGGAAGATACGGGCCCCGCACTTCTCGCAAATCTCTCCGACCAATCGATAGCGTTGTTGCTGTAGTCTCCAGTTCTTCGGGATACTGTTCATCTCACTCTCCTCAAAATCTGCTTGACCAATTGAGACTCGGTCACTATTCTCTGAACGCCCGTTCGCTAATCTGCGATTCTCTTCAAGATATGGGTGACAACTGTCGCGCCACTGCCGCCGATGTTTTGCGCCATCCCTAGTCGCGCGTCTGCCACCTGGTTCTCTCCGGCCAAGCCACGCAGCTGTTGGACAACTTCGACGATCTGGTACAAACCGGTTGCTCCAACGGGATGACCGCGGGCTTTCAGTCCTCCCATCGTCGTTATTGGAATACGTCCATCGATCCCAATTTGCCCCTCCAGAGCCAACTGTAACCCTTGGCCTCTTTCTGCGAACCCTGCCCCCTCCAGGCTCAGCGCAGCCATAATGCTGAAGGCATCGTGCAACTCGAAAAGGTCAATGTCCGACGGGTCGACACCAGCTTGCTCATAAGCACGATGAGTAGAAAGGCGCGCAGCCTCCAGGACCAGCGGATCCTGTCGATCGTGAATTGCAACCGTGTCGGTCCCCACGCTCGAGGCTGCAATTCGCACCGGCGCCATCGAATGGTTGTGTGCCTGTTCCTCCGCCATCAACACGACGGCCGCTGCCCCATCGCAGATAGGGGAGCTGTCCAACAGATTGATCGGGTCGGAGATCATACGCGCTCCGGCGAACTTCTCGGCGCTCACCGGGAAGCGGAACATCGCGTAGGGGTTGTTGACCGCGTTGCAGTGGGCGTTGACAGCGAAAGGGGCGAAGTCCTGATGACTGTAGCCGTACTCGTGCATGTAACGGCGCATCAGCAGGGCGTTGAGAGTGACGAACGAGGCGCCTTGCGCTGCTTCGTAGTCGGCGTCGGCAGCCATAGCCAGCGCGGCTGTCGTGTCGGGGCTAAGCGTATCGGTCATCTTCTCCACCCCGACGACGACCACGATGTCCGCCAGCCCTCCGGCGACAGCGATGTACCCCATCCGCAGCGCTGCAGCGCCCGAGGCGCAGGCGGCCTCGATCTTGAACGCCTCAATGCCCCGCAGCCCTGCGAAGTCGGCGATTAGGGCGCCGAGGTGCTCCTGGCTCTCCAGCTCGCCGGATAGCATATTGCCGACGTAGAGCGCGTCCGCGTTCATCACGCCGCCGTCAGCCATCGCCGACTGGAGAGCCCCCAACGCCAGGTGACGCAGGCTGGTGCCCCAGTGCTCTCCGACTTCAGTTTGACCAACACCTACAATGGCGACGTTTCTCATCTAAGCGTTTTCTTCTTCTGCCATGATAACTATCATCCTCCAACCATCATCTGCTGTCCGCAGATCCAGGATGCTGTCTGACTATGCCTGATTACTTGACCAACTTATTGGTGTAGCGTACGTAGGTCGCGTAGTCAATCTCAACGCGACGGTCGATGTAGTCACGAGTCATAAGCGCCCGATGCTGGCGATCGACAATTCTGTCGGTCACCTGAAGCGATATCGCGTCTGACCCCGCACCAGACCCATAGCTGACCAGCAGCACACGGTCGCCGGGCTTTGCAACGTCCAAAATCGCGGTCAATCCCAGCGGGGAGGACCCAGCGTAAGTATTCCCGATCTCATTAACGAGAAGGCCCTCTTTGATTTGCTCCATCGTGAAGCCGAGACGCCTTGCGACTTTGATGGGGAACTTCACGTTCGGCTGGTGAAAGACGGCGTAGTCATAGTCACCTGGCTCTTTCTCCAGCTCCTCCAGCAGCCGCTCGACGGCACCTGTGATATGCGTGAAGTAGGCAGGCTGTCCGGTGAAGCGTCCGCCGTGGGAAGGGTAGCGTTGATAGGCGCGTCTCCAGAAGTCGGGAATGTCGGTGACATAGGAGAAGGAGCCCTCAAAGACCGCCAGGGCCTCGTCCGCTGGTCCGATGAGGAAGGCGGCGCTTCCCGCGGCGGCCGTGTATTCCAGGGCGTCCGAGGGTTGGGCCTGTGCTGTGTCTGAGCCGATGGCCAGGGCGTAGCGGCCCATCTGCGAGCCGACGAAACCGATTGCTGCCTGGAGCGCCTCCGTGCCCGCCTTGCAGGCGAATTCCCAATCGCCCGCCTGGGTGTAAGGCACGGCGCCCAACGCCTCGGCCACGATGGTCGAGGTAGGCTTGACGGCGTAGGGATGAGACTCGCTGCCGACCCACACGGCTCTGATCTCCGTGGGATTCACGTTGTTGGCGCGGGCCAGGGTGTTGCGGGCGGCCTCGAGAGACATCGTGACGACGTCCTCGTCCAGCCCCGGCACCGATTTCTCTTTGATTGGGGTGCCTCCCTTGCCATCCATCCATATGCGGGCGATCTCGTCAGCTGGGAGACGATAGTGGGGTACGTAGGCGCCGTAGCCGACGATACCCACATCCCGTTCGGGCTTCAGCATAGCTGCTGTCGTGTCGTTCATCATCGCGGTGTTCAGTTCTTGGTCTTTTGTCGTCTTCTCTTCCGTCATCAATCACGCGCGTTACTAGACGCGATTCATTCCGATCTGTGCACTACCCAATTACTTAAGTGTAGCATGAGGTTCGGAGTAATCGCAATGGGACTTTTGGGTCATCGCTCAGGATTCGTCCTGGTCATCTACGCAAGAGGCTTGCTACGCGAGCTGCTTGCTCCGCAAG
>CAZEQC010000001.1:15677-21325 GCA_964514285.1 uncultured Anaerolineales bacterium
TCCGCAAGCTTTGCAGTATGGTCTCTGCTCGGTCGGGGCGAATGGTGCCCTCGCTGACCATGGCCCTTGCTACCTGTTCAATCTCCTCCCGGCTGGCACCGGCTGCGATGGCCACTTGACGGGCATGGAGCTGCATATGCCCTTTCTGGATGCCCTCGGTGGCCAGAGCTCGCAGCGCCGCCAGGTTCTGCGCCAGTCCGACAGCTGCGATGACCTCCGCCAGATCGCGTCCTGTCTCCACGCCCAGGATCTTGATCGCCACCTGGGCTGTGGGATGGACCCGGGTCGCGCCTCCTACGATGCCCACGCTCAGGGGCATCTCCAACGTGCCGACGAGATTGCCCTCAGCGTCCCGCGCCCAATGGCTCAGACTGCCGTAGCGGCCCGTGCGGGCGGCGTAGGCGTGGGCTCCAGCCTCGACGGCTCGCCAGTCGTTGCCGGTGGCAAGCACGACGGCGTCTACGCCGTTCATGATCCCTTTGTTGTGGGTGGCTGCTCGGTAAGGGTCAAAGGCGGCGAAAGCCGATGCCTCCATAATGCCTTGGACCACCTCCTGACCAGAGAACGATTCAAAAGCCAAAGCATCGGCTGGCACCGTGCAGCGAGCCCGCGCCAGCCGTCGGTCAGCCAGATTGGAGAGAATCCGCAGCAAGACTCGCCCACCCGTGATGCGCTCAACGTGTGGGGCAAGAGCTTCGCAAGCGGTGTTGACTGTGTTAGCTCCCATAGCGTCGCGACAATCGACGACCAAGTGGACGATCACCATAGGTCCCACAGGCGAGGTCTCAATGACGCGCACGTCTAAATCCCTTGCTCCGCCTCCCAGGTTCACCAGGACCGGGTCGGTTTCGTTGGCCCGCTGCAGCAACTCCTCGCGCGCGGCCAAGATATCGAAGCGAGCAGCGTACGGATTGGCCACGTCGAGCACCTGAATCTGCCCGATCATCTCTGGGGCAGTGGTGGTCGTCTCGAATCCACTTTGAGAGCGAGCCAGCTTCGCGGCAAAGGATGCGCCGGCCACGACGGATGGCTCCTCGATGACCATCGGCACCAGAACGTCGCGACCGTTGATTAGGAAGTTGACCGCTATGCCCAGCGGCAGGGCGTGGAGCCCCACCACGTTCTCGATCATCTCAGCTGCTCGTTCTTGATCGAGCCCCATACCCATTCCGCCGCGCAAGACTGCTGTCTCTTCCGCGGTCAAATCTGCCCATCGAGCGACGGTCTCCACTCGTTCGGCTAGTGTCTTGTTGTAGAACCCCGCGATCCGGGATGATCGTTTCATCTTCTGCCTTCGCATAGTATAGGCTGTCTCATCACACATCAAGACCGCCGGAGACTCAGTCGTCCGGCGGTCACAACGACAAAATTATATCACAAGCGCACTCCCAAAAGCTATCAAATTGCCATCTTGCGCTTCCCAAAAGCTGCAGTGGATATGGTCCACAAGACGATCTCCGGGGGCGACAGGAAGCGGGCTCGCGGAGCCCCCATGCCTTCCATCCCCAGTCCCCGGCTCACGTAGAGGGTAGTCTCGGCCTCCTCATACCGTCCCATCTCGTAGCGCTTCCAGAACGCCGAACTGGTGACCAGCGCCCCAAGGAGGGGGAGCCGTATCTGTCCGCCGTGGGTATGGCCGCAGAGATAGAGGTCTGCCCCGAGATCGACCGCCTCTGGCATCAGGTCGGGTGAATGGTAAAGGAGCAGTTTGAAGGCATCGCTGGGGACCTTGACCATAAGACGTCGCAACCGCGGAGCGTCGCGTGAGCGCTCGCGGGTACAACGCAGGCCAACCAGGATGAGCCTGTGGTCGTTGATCTCAACGTCCTCTACCTGATCCAGAAGCCAGGTGATGTCGAGCCCCTCAAAGATGTCTGGGACAACGTTCTCAAGGTCCACCGGTGGGCTGCCGGTGATGGCGTAGATGGGGCCGGAAGAGCGTTCGCACAGCTCAGCCAGCAGGTGACGAGCATCGGCATGAGCATCCGGATCGCGAACGCTTGAGAGATTGAGATAGTCGCCGGTCAGGACGGTTAGGTCGGGCTTCAGGTCATCGACCAGCCTGAGTAGCTCGCGCTCTCGTTCCGTGACGCGTTCGACGTGGAGATCGCTGATGTGGAGGATGCGCAAAGAGGATCCCGATCCGGACGATGGCATAGGCTTGAGCTTGGGAGAGCTCAAAGTCTCTTGCGTGACCTGAATGCGGAACGGCTCGATCCAGGTTGCATAGATGGAGGCGACGCTGATGACGGTATGGACCCCAGTCACGCCTATCAAAGCTGGTTGCGTCCCCCAGAGCAGACCCCCTGCCACGGTGATTCCCGTACGGACCAGGGTCAAGGCTAACAACGGGGGCGTCACGGGACCGAAGGAGCGGCCCATTTGAGGCAAGAGCGCCAATCCCAGACCATCGAGCAGCGTAATGGATAGCATCAGGGCGAATACGGGGACACGAAAGCCATCCCACGGCCAGCACGCGATAGCGCCCATGGCGATCCACGCCGGCGTCAGCATCGCGGGCGAAATCCGACCCAGCAGCTCGGTCAACACCAGAGCAACGTGAAGAGGGTGTGGTTGATAATCCGGAGGATGAAAGATCTGGAGCAGATCTCTGCTTTCGTGGGGCTTTGAGGGTGCCATTGTCGTCAGTTTCTACCGGGGAGCGAGGACCTCAGGCTGTAGCGTCTAAGACCCGACGAAGCACGTCGGGGGTGTTGGTGATGATTCCATCTACCCCTAGATCGATAAGGCGGTGCATCTCCGAGGGGTCGTCCACGGTCCAGACATGCATCCGGACGTTGCGTGCCCTTGCCCATCTGATGTGTTGTTCACCCACGACGGCGCGATAAGGATGCAGGGCAGCAAAAGGACGGGGCATCAGCATCCTGGCTAGGCGGAGGGCTGCCCATACGGGACGTGTGTAGAGCAGGCCTGTGGCCAGGTTCGGAGCGATCTGCTGAACTCGACGCAAGGCAAAGGGGCTAAACGAGGAGAGCAATACTTGCTCCTCCACCCCATGCTGTTCAATGTCGTCGATCACAGCCTGCTCCAGCCCTTGATTGAGCGGGGATATGTCCTTGAGTTCGATGTTGAGAAGCACGTTCCCTTTCACTGACTCCAGGACCTCCGTCAGGGTAGGAATCCGAGTGCTGGCGAAGGCTGGAGCAAAGGATGATCCGGCATCGAGTCGTTTCAACGCTGCCAGCCTCATAGCCTCCACGCGACCGGTGCCGTCCGTCGTGGCATCTACGGTAGCGTCGTGAATCACCACTGGGACTCCATCGGCGCAGAGCCGGACGTCAAACTCGATGCCATCGGCTCCAACTTCTAGGGCTTTCTCAAAAGCTACCAACGTATTCTGCGGCGCCAGCATGCTGGCGCCGCGATGGGCGATGTTGAGAGGACGGTCTGGGGCTGGCAGCAAGGGTGTCTCTAACTCCCCGTTTTCTGGATCCACGCCTCGTGAAGCGAGCGGTACTCACTGCCGGTGACCGCTTCCACGGCTGCCAGCCAGTCCTCGGGCCGAGCGATGCGATAGCGATTGCGCTCGAAGTAAGTTGCCAGGATGTCCCAGAACGCCTCTGACCCCACTTGCTCGCGCAGGTTATGGAAATAGAGAGGACCTTTCTGATAGATCACAGGCCCGTAGTTACGCCTGCTGTACGCCTCAACTGGGAGTCCCGCGGGCTGATCGCGACCCGTCTCCTGGAGCTCCTGGTAGGGTTGCTGGAAAACGCTCTGCATCAGCCTATCGGCCACGTCTCGCCCGTACCGCTCCTCATAATAGAGGAGGGTGCAGTACTGCACCAGGGCCTCGTCGAGCCAAGGTTCGTCGACTTGATCGTTACCCACCAGGCTGTACCACCATTGATGGAGGACCTCGTGCACCACCACCCACTCCATACGGTTGCTGACGCCCTGTGGAGACGCGTAGTAGGTCTCGTTGATCACGACTAGCCCGGGATACTCGATCCCGCCGGCGAGAGTGGGGCTCTCTATCACGTCCAGCTCGGCGAAGGGATAGCGCCCAATGCGATCGTCGAAGAGGCGCACGCTCTGACTGGCGTAGTCCAGCGCTGCTGTTCCTCCTTCGTCATGTCCAGGGTAGAATACGCTGTTGACGACGACCCCATTTACGTCCTGGCTCTCGACCCGGTAGTTCTCTCTCAGAAGCGCGTTGAAATCGCGCATAAGGGGCGCGGCGCAAGACCAGGTCGTCGTCGTGGCATCACCGCCGACCTGGATGCAAGTCCCGGATGCAGCGAGGGTCATTGTCTGCGGTGCGGTAATGCTCACGTCGAACAACGCAGCATCGGAGAAGACGGCATCTCCATAGGACGGTGCCAGCTCCACATTCCAGCCTTCGTCGTCATAGACTGGAATGATGGGATAGGCGTTGGCCAGGGCGACGACGCCTTTGTAGAGACCTAACTGCCGGTATCCATCGGCGGTTTTCTCATTCACCGATGGGCGATCCTCACTGGGCAGGATGAGGGAGAAGTCGAGCGTTATGCTCACCTGCTGCTCGGGGGCGAGTGGCAGGTTGAGGGGCAGCCGTAGCGCCGAGCCATCTAGTTCTCTCTGTGGTTCGACCGGCTTGCCGTTGACTCTGAGGTCGCTCACCGACATCTGACCGCCGTAGCCTGCCGTGTTGGGGAACAAGCGCAAGTAGATAGCATCCAGGGGGATGGTCTCGGTGTTCGTGTAAGTTATCTGTTGGTGACCGGAGAGCGTCGCATGCTCCAGATTCAAGGTCAGATCCATCCGGTAACGCGTTGCATTGGGGAGCGACGCATCATCAAGGCGGACAAGGGGCCTCAGCGACTGCTCGTAAGAGGGCCCACTGGGGGAAGGGGTGGGCGTATCATCGCTCTTGGCCTTGGTTTCAGGCGTCGCAGTTGCTGCCTTCGAGGGTGTTGGCGAGAGGGTGGGGGGATTGAATAGCCGAGTCGCTGTGCTCGTAGGGTTCGGGGGCGCCGTCACCGTGTCGATTACGCCAGGCGTGTTGCTGTCGGGGCGGCATGCGACGAGGACAACAGCCATCAGGAGTGCCAAGACGGGGGGTACTGCTTGGTCTGACCGTCTCCCCGACGTTCTCACGGACGGTGGTTTGTCAGCGGTCTCATTGTTTCGGACGGACTCCTGTGTTGCGCCCAGGGTGCACAACCTCGTGGACGACAGGGATTCGCCATAGGCGACCCTTTCCATGGTTCGCCTTCTACTATTGTTCAACATCTGTGCTGATCCATTTCTCGTAGAGATCACGGTGGCGATCGCCGGTCACATCCTCGAGCGTATCCAGAAAGGACTCCGCTGTGGCGATTTGATATCGGTGGCGGCTGTAGTATGCCTGCAGGATGTCGAAGAAGGCCTCGTCCCCGACCCTCTCTCGTAGCTCGTGGAAGTAGAGCGCCCCTTTATCGTAGACGATGTCGAAGTAGAGCCCAGGCGGATAGGTATGGGCTGGGAGGCCGGCCGGCATATCGCGTCCTGCGCTCTCCAGGGCTTGATGTGTCTGGACGAAGACCGCGTTCAGGATGCTCTCGGCTCGCTGTCTGCCATAAACAGCCTCATAGTAGAGCATCGTGCTGTATTGCGTGAGCGCCTCGTCCAGCCACGGTTCGTTGATCTGATCGTTGCCCACGACC
>CAZEQC010000001.1:21425-133603 GCA_964514285.1 uncultured Anaerolineales bacterium
CCCGTGCACTTCGCGACCGGCCCGCTCGTAATTCTCCCCCAGGATCACGGTGAAATCACGCATCGGTGCAGCCTTACACGACCAGGTCCCTTCGACTGGCGTGCCGCAAGCGCCCGTGGCGACAAGCGTGAACGTCGATGGTGCCTTTGCCGTCACGTTGTAGATGGCGATGTCGGCGAAGACGTCGTCGCCGTGCACGGGAGCCACCTTGGTGTTCCAGCCTCTCTCGTTGTAGACGGGGATGAGAGGATACACCGTGGGCAGAGCCATCACGCCTTGGATGTAGGAGAAGAGACCGTGACCGGAGATGTCGGAGGTGGGGACATCCACGGCGAAATCCATACTGAGCTTAACCATTTGATCCACTTCAAGGGGCGGTTCCAGCGGCACGCGGAGGGCGGTGCCCTCTTGGTCGGCTTGATAGACCACCGATTGCCCGCTCAAGAGGAGATGTGTGACGGTCATCGTACCACCGTAGCCAGGGGCATTGGGCAGGAGGCGAAGAACGATGGTGTCCAACGCGTCCGTCTCGGCGTTGGTGTACGTGATCGTCTGTCGACCCTCTACTTGAGCGGAGGGTGGATCGATGGTCAGGTCGATATCATAGCTCGGCGCCGCGCGGCAGGTATGGATGGTGTCTTCGAACTGCTGTCGGAGGCAGGCGTCTGGCAGCGGAGGGGGCGTGGGCGTGCTCGTCGGAAACGGGGTCGCTGTGCTCAGTTCCATCGTCGTGACGGGTACCACAGTGGGGGCGCTGGGCTCGGCAGCAGCGACGGTGGAGGTCGGCGTGTCGCTGAGCCTGGCCGTGGGCGACGGCGAGGGGAGGGGCGAACAGGCAGCGAGCAAGAGGACCCCCAAGAGCGCCAACCCTCCTCCCCAGCCTGGCGGGTGAGGAGAGCCACATCGTGTGCCCTCTGGCGCTGCCTCTCTCCGTCGCGGGACGCGAGTTCCAGGAGCCCGCCATAGCCCGCGAGCGCCGGCTCTCATCCGCTCAACCAATCCACGATCACGTCCGTCACCTCATTCACGCGGCCCGAGAACATGTGTCCCACGCCCGGAACAACGCGCAACGCCTTGGGGGCCTCAAGACGCCCGACGTATCCCCGAAGCGCTTCGACCGGGGCCCAAGGATCGTCCTCCCCAACGACGAAGAGTTTGGGCCGTCGATCGTCGTCCAGGAAGGGATCGTCATAATGATGCTTCACGAGGGCGATGCCAATCATGCGTCGCAGTCGGGGGTCACGAGCGGCGTGGTGCAATGCCACACCGGCGCCAAAGGAGTAGCCTGCCACGACTAATTCATCTGGATCTACCTCTGTCTGGACGAAAAGGAAATCGACCGCTCCTTTGACGTCGTCCAGCTCTCCGGTCCCCTCGTCGAAGCGCCCCTCGCTGTCCCCGGCGCCGCGGAAGTCGAAGCGGAGCGCGGCCCAACCAGCCACGGCCAAGTCGAGACAGAGGTTTACCACTATCCCGTTGCCCATATTGCCCCCCATCAGCGTGTGGGGGTGACAGATGACGGCAGTGGGGAAGGGGCCGGAGACGTTTTCTGGAAGGTGGAGGACGCCGTTCAAGGTTGGGCCATCGTCAGCCGCCTGGAAGGTGACGCGCCGCGTTCTAAGGTCGTTTGAAGAGCTATGGGAGGTGCGTCTCTGACGCATCGACCGCTATCCCCCTCCAACGGGCGGAAAAAGGCCAATCTCGTCACCATCTCTCAGCGGCTGGTCCTCTTTCCGGACGATCCCGTTGACGAAGACGACCTTGACCTGTTTCTCAGGCAGGTCCAGCTCCTCCAGCAGCTGCCCAACCGTGGCCTCCTCGGGCAACTCGACAGACAACGTCTCTCCAATCGCCAGGTCTGGATAATGGCGACGGAGCGTGGCAAACAGCTTGGCCTGGACGGTTATCATCGATCTCTCCACAATACCGAGCGTGTCAAGCTCATAGAACTGCGACAAGAAGACGACCTGCGACAGTGCATTATACCAGGCTCAAGGGGAGTGACCAATGTGGAACGTCCTGAGTGGGTGTGTGAAGGAGGAGATGCGATCTCGGAGCACCGGGCGTATCGGGTTGGCAGCGGGCGTCTGCTGTGGTAGGATGGCTCTATCATGGCCTTCGCCAGCGAGTATGCTCATATCTACCTGTCGCCACACCTCGATGACGCCGTCCTCTCCTGCGCCGGTCGTATGCACCGACAGGCGCGGGCGGGAGGACGTGTGGCGGTAGTGACTGTTTTCGCCGGCTCTCCTGATCCCAGTACATCTCTCTCGCCCTATGCCCGGGAACTCCACGCGCGCTGGGGGCAGCCGATCGACGCAGTCGAGCAGCGGAGGAAAGAGGATCGAGAGGCGTTAGCTCTTCTGGGGGTGGATGCGGTGCAGTGGTCCTACAAGGACTGCATCTACCGGCGGACGCCCGAAGGGGATTACGCCTACGCCAGTGAGGATGCGTTGTGGGGGCGGTTGCACCCGGCAGAGACGGGCCTGGTCCGGGAACTCAAGGATCGTGTGGCGGATCTGCCCCTGGCATTGGACGGGGTGCTCTACGTCCCGTTGGCTGTCGGGCACCACGTTGATCACCGCATCGTGCGCCGGGCGGTCGAGGAAGGGTGGTGGGATCTTGTCTACTACGAGGATTATCCCTACGCGGAAGATGTCGAGAGCCTGGAGGCTACCGAGGTGGAGGGCATCTGGAGGGCGGAACTCGTGCCTCTTTCGGACAAGGACCTTGAGGCCAAGATAGAGGCCATCGCCCGGTATCGCTCGCAGGTGAGCTCCTTCTGGGCTGATCGGTCCGAGATGGAGGCGTCAGTCCGTGCTTTCGTTTCGAGGCACGGGATAGAGGCACCCGCCGAGCGCTACTGGCGCCCTCCTTCCGACACGTGATCCCCGTTGGACGGTTTGGTTATTGTGAGCCTTTGGCTTTCGCCTTGGTGACGAACGGCTCGAGCTCGATGACAAACCGCTCGTGTGTGGCCTCGCCGATCTGCTCGACGTTGTCCCATGCCTCGATACGGAACAATAGCCGGCGGCCCTCGATCTCCAACAGCTCGGCGCGGGCATAGACGTGCATCCCCACCGGGGTCGGGGCCAGGTGACGCACGTCCATGCGTCCTCCCACCGACGTCTGCTCTGCCGGGAGGTATCCATCCAGCGCCTGGACCGCGGCTTTCTCCATCAGCCCCACCAATGAGGGGGTTCCAAACACGGGCACTAGCCCGCTGCCCCAGCGCTCGGCGGTGTCCTCGTCTGTCACGAGGCTCTTCGCCTTCCCCACCAGCCCCGGTTCAACATCTTCCATCGTTCACCTCACAGATTAGGTAGGATGATCCTGAACAGACAATACAGGTCGAAGGCAGCCAGCCCTGCGAAAAAGGCCATCAGAGTCCAGGGACGAAGCGGTCTCGGCACGATAGTCGCCAGGGTCTCCAACCCTAATGCCCCTGCTGTGGCCAAAGGGATCAGGGCCGTGAAGAGGTAGCGCCCTTGATGCTGGACGAAGGTAAGGTTATACCAACCGAAGGCGGACAGGGAGAGGAAAGCTGACAGGGCAAGAAGGAGACAACGGCGGACGAAGAGTGGACGAGAGGCGATGGCCTGGCGAAGTCGAATCAGTCGAGCGAGGAAGCCGACGGTCAGCAGGGCCGAGAGCACGGCCAATCCCTGATAGATGCGAGCAGGAAGCGGCACGGCCATCCAGCCGAACTGGCCCCAGAAACTCTGATACGTGGTGCGGACCAGTCGGCTGAGAAGACCGACCCAGCCGTAGGTGGTCAGCCACTCTGAGGAGCGGGGCTGACCCTGCACAACAGCGTCGTGTCGAGCTAGTCCGAGTGGATCATGCCAGCCGTAGGTGAGTCCGTTGCGGACGAACCAGGGCGCGGAGATGATGAGGGCTGGGATAAGCATCCAGGCCAGTTGCCCGGCGACCCATCTTGTGTGTCTCCTCTCATGGCGCCAGCGGACAAGGACGGCCCCAGCAGCGACGCCGACCACCACGTAAGCTGTGGTCTTGGTCAGAAGCGCGGTGCCCATGAGGATACCTATGGGCCAGGGCCGAGGGTGCGTCCTGTCGAGGTAGATCATCAATCCCCACAGCGTGCCGCCGATGACCAGTTCGGCCAGGGTGTCGTTGTTAACGCCGGCTGTCATCGCCACGTGTTGGGGGATGAAGGCTATGAAAGCGGCAGCCATGAGGCCTAACGTTGGCCGCTCTGGGAAGACGGTCCGCACGGCATAGAAAGTGACCACCAGCAGGGCGGCGCCGAGGGCGACTGATACTAAACGAAGCGGCAGCAACGCCCCGTCGAAGAGGAGGAAGATGGGGCTTGCCAGCATGTAGTAGAGCGGCGGTTGATGGTCCTCATAGGTCAGCGGGTCAGTTGAGAGATCTTTGGGAAAACGCTCTGAGGTAAGGCGTCTCAGATACGCTTGATCGTAGTCGCCTTGTTCCAGAACGGGGAAGCGATGATGTCGAGCCAGCGAGCGGACGTAGTTATAATGGGCCGGCTCGTCTGGCACCTGCCACCTAGGGGTCAGGACAGCATAGAGTGCGCCGATGATGATATAGGCTATCAGCAGTCCGATCAAAAGAGCGGTGGTGTGATCGGACGACTTCTCGGCTCCAGGCTTCAAGGGGGAAAGGCCTCTCATGGACTGCTTGAGGCATCCGACCACGTCGGCGTGCCCGGTGCCACACCCTCAATCCGCACCAGGGTCCCTATCGGGGCCCAATGGTAGAGTTTCTCCGCGTCACCGACGTCGAGGATGATACAGCCGTAGGAAGCCGGCCAGCCGAGAACACTGGCCCACAGGCGTTGTCCGTTGGATCGTATGGGCAGCTCATGGATGCCGTTAGCGAAGTCTGGGCCTTCGTAGTAAACAGCCATAAAGTAGGGCATCTCCAGGCTCCAGCGCTGCGCATAGGCCTCGCGTTCCTTGAAAAGCACCTGAAACTGCCCGGCAATGGTCGGCGTGCTGGTCATGCCGCTGGAGCAGGTGAAATCATAGACCAGGTCATCGTTCTCATAGGCACGTAGTTTCTGCTCCGGCAGATCGATCTCGATCCGTTTGTCAGCCACCAGCGGCTCGGGGAAAAGGACGTCGATGGAGGGGATGGTCAGTTCCATGCCGATGAGCAGTTCATCAGGTTCGACGTCGGGGTTCGCCTCCTCCAGCCGCCATTGCGGAAAGCCGTGGCTGTAGGCTATGTCGAACAGGGTATCGCCAAGCTGGACCACGTAGCTGCCCTCGGGATGTCGAATCGCGCACTGAGCTCGATGATCACCCTCCCGCAACGCCAACAGCGTTCGTTCTCTGGTCTCGTCGATGTCGAGAATCCTCTCATCGCCGAGCTGAGGTGCGACCTCAAGCAACCAAGTCTCTATCGGGGTCGTATCTACCTCAAGCAGTATCTGCTCGCCGGCGAGAACGACGTGCAGCCAGGTCGCCAGTCGCTCTGGGGAAACCTCGAAACGGTTCTGATAGCTGGTTAAGGGGTCGTCGGCAAAGAGCACAAAGGGCTGGGATAGCAACGACCGGGCCTCTGTGCAACCGGGTTCTGGCTCCCTACGATCCGGAGACAGGGTGATGGTCACGATCTCGACCTTCTTCGCCCCGCTGTTCAATGCCGCCAGGACGTTCTCGGCGGTGGAAGCCACATCGATCGCTCGACCGGTCTGACCGAGTGTGCAGGTCACGCCGTGTGCGTCAATATGTAGCGAGGCCTCCCGTGGCGGGACGTAGACTTGGGGGGCTATTGTCTCCACCCGTTCTCTCACGCGGTCTGCGTCAGCCGAGGTGATCTGCAGGTCTAGCGATCGGCCCCGGGCTCTGACTTGCCAGGGTGCCAGGATTCGGTTGAGCCATAAGCCCTCGCGAGCGACTTGATAGGCCGCTCGGGCCATGCCAGGACAGTCGTATTTGCGCCCAGCATCAGCCCAGGTGATCTCCCACACGCGATCGTTACCATGCAGTTCGACGGTTTGGGCCGTCGGGTCGGGCAGCGTTTCGATCAGCCGTGCTGTGGCTTCATCCACAGTCAAGCCGCCCAGTGCCGTGTCTTGGACGGACACGCCTGGATAGATGTGGCCGCGGTGGTGGGCGGGATAGAGGGCAAGTACAAGCCCCATCAAACTACAGGCTGCTATAAGGATTGCTGTTATGGTTCGCAGACGTCTCGACATAGCCTCGTCCTCCTGACAGTGCGTAGATAGGTTGAAGTATAACGCTCAACGCCCGGTATGCAAGTCTGGAAGTCCCCGCCTCTCTTGAAGCAAGGTTGACGGGCTTCAGAATTTGCACACAGTGTTCTTAAGTCGAAGCTCTGTTTTGACAAAAACACGCCGCAATGCTATCATAGCCGCTGCCCTGGCATGTGTCCATGGGCTTCTTTCTCGGTTGATGGGTGTTAGACGCGAACGCTCTTGGAGACCCGATGCTCGATACTATGGCCGACACAAGCGGTTGGCGGCCTATCCACTTGATATTGGTCAGTATTATCCTCCTGACGCTTCCCTGCTACTGCATCGGATTATCGATGCTGGTCCTCAGACAAGGGGGGAGGACGCCGACGCCAACGTCCACGTCGACAGCGCCATCTACCGCGCTTCCCTCGCTGACCCCGACGCGGGGGCCAAGCGAGCCCACAGAGACGTTGCCGCCAACGCCAACGCAATGGTTCCCTCCAACGCGTACGCCAACGTCCGAGGTCACGGCCACGTTCACGCCGAGTGCAACGCCGACTGAGACGTCGACGCCCTCGGCCACGCCGACGACCACGGCCACGCCATCGCTGACGTTTACCCCGTCGCCCACGGCGACGATGACGCCGACCGCCATCCCAACGAGTGTGCCCACGGATACACCGACCAGCACCCCCAGCACGCCAACTGATACACCCTCGCCCACTCAAGTTCCCAGTGACACACCAATCCCAACAGCGACGTCAACGGCCACGCCGACGACCCAGCCGACGGCCACGCCTACGCCGACGGCGAAGGTCACTGAGACAGTTGAGCCCACGCTGACGGCCACGCCGACGATTACCTCAACCGGAACAGTCACGACCACGACACTGACTGAGGGAGCTTTGCGTACTCCGGCGCCCTGACGTCTAGTCAAAGGAGAATCAACGTGGAAGTCATTCCCTTGTTGAAACAGCTTTCAGAAGCTGAAGGCATTGCCGGTTTTGAAGGCCCTGTCCGAAATGTGGTGCGCCGCACTTGGGAGCCCTACGTTGACGAGATACACGAGGGCAAGTTGGGAAGCTTGATCGCTCTCAAGAGGGGAGTGGGGCCCGAACCGCGGCCCAAACTGATGCTAGCGGCCCATATGGACGAGATTGGATTGATGGTCACAGGACTTGAGAAAGGGTTCCTCCGCGTCGCGCGGGTCGGTGGGATGGACCGCCGGGTGTTGCTCGGGCTGGAGGTCGTGGTTCACGGGCGCCGTGACTTGTCCGGCGTCGTGGCCACTCGCCCACCTCACGTGCTTCCCAAGAAGGCGCGCGAGAAGACGGTCCCTCTGGACAAGATCTTCGTGGACGTAGGATTGCCCAGCGATGAGGTTGACGATCTGGTCTCCGTCGGGGATCTGATCTCAATTCGTCGTGAGCTTAAGCCGCTGAAGAACCGACGTGTGGCCGGTAAGGCGCTTGATGATCGGGCCTGTGTGGCTGCCGTCACGTTGGCACTGGAGCGTTTGAGCCGGGTTGAGCATGCCTGGGACGTGTTCGCTGTGGCGACAGCTCAGGAGGAGACGGGGCTCAAAGGTGCCCTCGCGTCCGCCTATGGCGTCGCGCCGGATCTGGCGATTGCGCTGGACGTCACGTTTGCGGAGCAACCGGGCGTGGAGAAGACCGGCACCTTCCCACTGGGAGCAGGCCCTTCCATCGCTCTGGGTCCCAACTTCCATCCGAGACTGGTGGAGCGTCTGAAAAGAGTAGCGGAGAGCCGGGAGATTCCCTATCAGATCGACCCTATCCCGGGGCGCAGCGGGACCGATGCCTGGGCCATTCAGGTTACGCGGGAGGGCGTGCCGACAGCACTCGTCTCGATCCCCTTGCGCTATATGCATCAGCCGGTCGAGACCCTGGCGTCTGAGGACGTCCAGCGCGCTGGACGTCTCTTGGCGGCGTTTATCGCAGAGTCTGAGGTAAGTCTCCTGGATGAGATCGCCTGGAAAGTGGGTGAACAGCGATGATTCTGAAAGAGCTTTCGGAGGCGTACGGTGTCTCGGGCAACGAGGACAGCGTACGCTCCATTTTGATGGACGCTGTCCAGGATCACGTCGATGAGATCAGAATTGATGCCCTGGGCAACCTGTTGACTGTCAAGCACGGTACCGGTCGGGATCCCATGCGCACTCTGGTGGCTGCCCACATGGACGAGGTGGGTCTGATGGTCGTGGGTCACGATGATTCAGGTTTGCTGAAGGTCAGGGCGGTGGGCGGTATTGACGCTCGTCTCTTGCCCGGTACACTTCTCGCCGTTGGTGCAGAGCGAATTCCCGGCGTCATCGGCATCAAACCCATCCACCTGCTTGAATCAGGTGAGATGAAGAAGGTCTCTAAGATAGAGAAGCTGGCGGTTGACGTCGGGGCCAAGGGGAAGGATGAGGCGGAGGAGCTAGCCCCTCTGGGCACCTACGCAACCTTTGCCACGCGATATCGGGAGCTGGGTCCGGCGGTCACGGGAAAGGCCTTCGACGATCGAGCTGGTTGTGCGGTCTTGGTAGAGCTTCTCCGTGGGGAGCGCTTCGCCTTCGACCTTCACGGGGTCTTCACGGTACAGGAGGAGGTTGGCCTGCGCGGTGCGCGGGTGGCGGGCTTTGCCGTTGATCCGGACTGTGCCTTCGCCCTGGAGGGGACCATCGCCGACGATATCCCCAAGGAGAAGGATGTCAGTCCCACCACGGAGTTGGGTAAAGGACCGGCGATCACCGTGATGGATCGTTCGTTCATTGCCGATCGCCGCCTGGTGCGGCTGTTGACGAATACGGCGGATGAGCTGGATATTCCCTACCAGTTCAAGCAGCCCGGGCTTGGTGGCACCGACGCTGGCGCGCTCCATCTGGCCCGTGAGGGGGTCCCGTCGGCGACAGTAGCGGTGCCCAGTCGCTACATCCACAGCCCGGTGGCTCTTTTGAACCTGGAGGATTTCGACAACACGGTTCGCTTGATGCTTGAGTCCCTGTCGCGTCTGACACGGGAGACTTTGAAGTAAGGAGGAATCATGAGAGAGCTCATTCGCAAATTGGTGGAGAGCTATGGCCCTTCGGGAGCCGAGGAGCAGGTCAGAGAGGTCATCCGAGCCGAGGTAGAACCTCAGGTCGATGATGTCCGGGTCGACGCCCTGGGAAGTCTGATCGCACATAGAAAGGGTAGTAGCTCGAAGACGGACGATGGTGGCAAGCGTCTTCTTCTTGACGCCCATATGGATGAGATTGGTGTGATGGTGACCTACATCGACGAAGAGGGGTTTGGTCGCTTCACGTCCATCGGGGGCGTGAGCCCTCTCACGTGTATTGGCTCGCGCGTCGCCTTCGAGGATGGACGGATTGGCGTCATCGGTGTGGAGCAGAAGCGGGATGATACCAGCAAGGTGCCCGGCCTGGAACAGCTCTATATCGACGTCGGGGCTACGGGCCGCGACGACTGTCCGGTGCAGGTGGGCGATCCGGCCGTTTTTGTCCGTCCATTCGTGGCTCAAGGGACCCGGTTGGTCTCGAAGGCTATGGATGACCGCATCGGCTGCGCTGTGCTGATCGAGCTGCTTCGCCGTCTGGATGAGACACCGCACGATCTCTATGCCGTCTTCGCGGTGCAGGAGGAGGTGGGGTTGCGGGGGGCGCGCACGTCGGCCTACGGGATTGAGCCTGATATGGCGATCGCCTTGGATGTGACCTGCACCGGGGATACGCCGGAGGCGAAGCCTATGGCCGTGGAGCTGGGTGCGGGGCCGGCCGTGAAGGTCAAGGACAGCGGGATGATCGCTCATCCTAAGGTGCGGCAGCTGCTCGTGGATCGGGCGGAGGAGGCGGGGATTCCCTATCAGCTGGAGGTACTGGAGCGTGGCACGACCGATGCAGCGGTGGTGCAGCTTGTGCGCGCCGGCGTGCCTGCCGGGTGTCTCTCCGTGCCCTGTCGCTACGTCCACTCGCCCTCGGAAATGGTGGACGAAAGGGATGTGGAGAACAGCGTCCGATTGCTGCTTAAGGTCTTGCAGAAGCCGTTGTAATGGATGGTTGACGCATTCTGAGGAGTAGGGGGATGGCGCAAGGTCCAACGAAGAAGATCTTAGGCCTCATCGCCCTCTGCTCTGTGGCTAGTTTCGTCCTCGGCGGTGCGATCGTCTACTTCTCGATGCGGAGTCGAGAGCCTGCTGACCCCATTGTCATCTCTACGCCTCTGCCGACATCGACCCCTGCTCCATCGCCCACCCCTGCGCCCATACGCGTCTACGTCAGTGGCGCCGTTCAGACTCCGGCTGTCTGTGAATTGCCGTATGGTAGCATCGTTCAGGATGCCATCGATGCTGTTGGGGGCCCGGCTCCCCATGCCGATCTGGCGTGCATCAACCTGGCGCAGAGGCTGAAGGATCAGCAGCACGTGCACGTGCCACGGGAGGGGGAGGCGGACCCGCCGCCGGTCGTCTCAGGGGGTGTGTCGAGCGGTGAGGAGCCGTTGGTGAACATCAACACGGCCACGGCGATGGAGCTGGAGACGCTGCCTGGTGTGGGGGAGGTGACGGCGCAGCGGATCATCGAGTATCGCGAGGCGAACGGGCCGTTTGAGACGATCGAGGAGATTCAGGACGTGTCGGGGATTGGGCCGAAGACTTTGAAGGGAATCGAGGAGATTATCACGGTGGATCAGTAGATAGAGATTGGACCCGTTGTCTATCAGTTAGCGGAAGGGGAGACGGCTCTGAGCTGTCTCCCCTTCCGCGCATATAGCCACCTATCTATTCTATCCCGCGAAACCAGCTGCTGTCAAGAGATGTAGGGCTTTCACTGCAGTCTAATAACCCCAAGGTCCAGAATCTCGTCCTTTTTCATTTCTATGATCAAGGCTTTCCCTTCACCTTCAGGGACGACATAGTCACTCACAGGCGTGTGAATGATAAGGCCATAGTCGCCGGGTGGGACGTCAACGATGGCAAACTCGTTCTCTTCGTTGCGCAGCGTAGCTTTTGGGTCTTCGTCTGGCTTGAGGCGGATAAAGGGCATAGGGGTTTCCCCTTCAGAGTGTATGATGGGGGCCAGGTAGATATCGCCTGCCAGGAAGGCCCGAGCGGCTGGGGAGGCGGCGACGATTCTTCCTGTCACGACGCCTAGGCCAGGTGAGGGGGTAGGTACCTGCAGTCCGAAACTTGGTTCTGGTGTCGCCGTCGGTGAAGGTGCTTCTGTCTTCGGCAGTGGGGAGTCGAAAGGTATAGGTGACTTGTCTTCTATGGGATCGCTTTGACCGCAGGAAGATAGACCAAGGGTCAATATGATTATCAAAAAAAAAGCTCTATGAGCGTGCACTGTGAACCTCCATCTGTATGCGTGTAAATTACTGAAAAAGGGGACATCTATTCGATAGGATCTTGACCTGGATGACTCATTTCCTTCTCGCAGAAAACGTACCACCCGATAGGACTTCTTAGAAAGCTTCGCAGGTAGCGGCGTTTGCTATTACTGCGTGGATGATCGTATATGGATAGGAGGGGCTGGAGCGCCAAGCGAAGGACCGTCAAGAGAGGTGTCAGCCATTTCAATAGTGTGAAGTTAAACCCTACAAGGATGAGAATGACTACATCGAAGTAATCTCCCAGAGGTGCAACGCTGACATAGCTGAATTCGCGGAAGATGTGGCGTAGTGCTGTGTCGGTGAAACGGTAGTAGTCCACTTGATCATGGTAGGGATAGATGAATGGCACAGATGCCATCACGTGCCCATGGTGCTTGAGAACGCGGTGAATCTCATCTGCGGCCAACTGTGGATCACGAACATGCTCCAATACGGCGTCGCACAATACGTGGTCGACGGACGCTGAACCTATGGGGAGGTTTTCAATATCTGCTATGATATGAGGGCGGGCTTGGGCTGATATGTCGAGGCAGTAGTACTTGGTCTGAGGTCCAATATCCTCAGTCGAGATAGGACCTTGGTAGGGGGGGCCACTTCCTAGATCCAGGAAGGTGCCCGACCTCCGTGCCATCTCCCGAGCCGCGCGTTCCCACTCTTGTAGGCGTGCACAAGGGGACTTGAGGCGGTCTTGAGTATTTCCTTGAGAGTTCAGGTGAGGTACACAGAAACGAGGGGCACCATCACGGCGCCCCTCGTTTCCTACAGGCACTTTCCTACTGGTTGACACCGTTGTTTGTCGCGAAGGGATCGCCTGCTCCTCCGAATATGGTCAGGTTGTAGATCCCTACAATGGGCTGTCCACACTCAACCGTGAGGCTTCCGTTGAAATCGGAGACGTGGTTGGGTGCGAAGACTGAGTTGGAGCCATTGGCGAGCAGTTGCTGGCCCGTGACCATTGTACCGTCTGAGAACGTGTAGTCACAGGTGGTGTCGGTGCTGGTGGTATTGGCGATCTGGAAGCCGCCCTGGAAACTGCTGCTGCCAAGCGCGACGATCTGCGGGAAGAACATCGTATCGGTCTGTTCCCCATCAGCGATGCCGCTGTAGGTAGAGCCCTGCCCGGCGTACATCGAGCGGTTGTCCTCGTTGAAGATGCAGACGACGTCGCCGCCGGTCGCCTCCATTACCACGCTACCGTATCCCTTATCGACCCCGGAGAGGTGATCGCCAAGATAGACGAACCAGGCCTGTCCTTCCTCAAGTCCCGTCTTGGTCATGGAATCTGTCACGGTGCTGTTGGTGTCTTGATCGAGGAAGGTGATGTCAGCTGTAACATCGGCTGAACCTGATCCGAGGTTCTGGCAAGCCCAACCAGAGGTCCATCCCTGCCCAGACAAGTTCTTGGCGATGCGGGGACCATAGACTTTGGACGCACCGCTTGTGAAGGTATTGTAGCTGTGGAACTGGGAATTGTCGCCGGTCGTGCCTGCGTTGTAGAAGTTCACGGTCCCAGCCAGGGGGGTGGAATCATCATCAGCCTCGAAGACAGCCGAGCCGATGAAGCCTGTCGACAGAACCCCGGGTTCATCCTGATAGAACACATGGGAGCTGTTCGCCGGGACGCTCACCGTAGTGTTGTACACCTCACTGCCTGTCGAGTCATAGTAATAGGCGTTGACGTTGACCGCAGCGCTGCCCGCATTCTGCACTGCCACGTATGAACTGAATCCGCCCAGGTCGTTCATCACCTGAGGAGCATACAGCGTCGGACCGGTCTCGGCGGCGTCCAGCCCATTGCTTGTGCCTACTCGGGTTGTGCCCGTGCTCGTCTGCGTGTTCACGGAACAAGCTATCGCCAGATCGGAACTCACGACGGCTGATCCCAGGAACCCATCAGGGAGCTCTGTCATACCGGGCGTGTAGTACATCACGTTGCCACCGCCGGCTATGGTATCGCTGATCGACCCGACCACGTCACCGTCGGTATCATAGAAATCGATTGTTACCGAGGCTTCCTCGGTGTCTAGGTTAACGCAGGAGATACCCGATCCATACGTTCCCGTGGGGCCCTGTGCGCTAGCGACCACTACTCCCGCACTTAGCAAAGAGAGCAAGAGTGCGATTCTGATGACCTTCTTCATTTTTACCTCCTAAGACTGAAAGTTCCTATGTTGAAATACCTAATCTTGATGAGTTCGCGTCTTTCAAATTGGCTCTAGTGATCACCCCCTGAGAGTTGTCTTCACAGACTGAATTGGCCGTAGATAGCCTATGTTGCCCTTAGTATACCCGTCTGGTGTTGGAATTGCAATACCTCTTTAGGATTATTCTACCTAACCGACGGTCTCACCGCTTGAGTGGCATTCCTCAGGCTTGCCCTTCCTCAATCGGAACGCTATACCGAATCCGACCAGCTCCCAGAGGATTATGCTAATCCGAATCATAACCCCGACAACAAGAGCAAGGGTAAAGGGAAGTATTCCTGCCAGCAGAAGAGCCAATAGCGTCTCCCTTATTCCGAGTCCTCCTGGTACAATCACGATGATGAGACCCCCTATGACAGAGATCACCAGTGCAACCACGTGCTGGGGGAACATACTCAGGTCAACGGAGTACACAGAGCTACTCAAAAGCCAGGCTGCTGCAGCAAACATGATCCAGCCTATCATACCTATTCCAAAGGCAGACCAAAGCAACCTCGTTCGGGCAATAAACCCGTCTTCACTGATCGCCAACCGTGATGCGGCCAGATTCCAACCGGTGCCGACCAGGAGGCCAATGCTCCCGGCAAGCACCCAACCCCAAGACGGCACCCTCCAAGCCAGTTGCCAATCTTGGTATCCCAGTAGGCCCCAAGTTGCTACTGTGACAACCCCGCCCGTGATCAACAGGGCGAATTCAGTTAGAATCGCCAGCGTGATTGGCTTCGCTGAGCTTCCGTGCCTTTTGCTCAGATAGGCTTTGCTTACGTATTGCCAAGCGTATCCTGGAACGTACTTCGTGATACTAGATATCATGTGAATGGTCATACTCTCTTGCCAACTGAAACCTAGGCCTATTGCCTGCTGAATCAGGCTCCACATGACAGCGCCCAAGATGAGTGCTATTATTATGCAAATCTGTCCAGCGATCAGCGGGATCAGACTGACCCTGCTAAGGTGTGGTCTCAGTTGCTCCCACCCACGGATTAGGATGGTTGATACGAAGAACAACGATGTGACAAGCAGGACAATTCCGAGGAACCTCTCCAGCTGTCGAGATCTCTTTGATTGAACGAATCGATAGGTGCTTTGAAGGAATTCAATCATCTGTCTCACGATGTTCCACAAATGAAGAGGAAGCTATAGGAGAGGTTGAAAGGCGTTAGTGGGCCCAGCAGCATATAGGGGATCTTCTTGGGGAAACGCAGATACCATCGCAGGTCATGGAGTGAGCGGGGCCAGCACATGTTGTATTTGTGAGCTCCGATCACCTCGAACCCCTGTTCCTCTATAAGATCTCGCCATTCGCCGGAAGTGGCAAAACGCTCTATGGTCTGACTGTGACTGACTGGGTATCCGAGACGCAAGACGTGCCAGAGGATGTCCAGCAAGTAGTAACTATTAGGCAAGAGGAGAGCTGCAACGCCGTCTGGCTTGATAACTCGTCTCATCTCCCGCAGTCCCTGGCTAGGTGAGACGAAGTGTTCTAGGCTCCCTAAGTTGGTCAGATAGTCGAAGGCTTTAGATGGGAAGGGCAGGCGTTGTCCGTCCGCGATCGCCACTCTGTCTTGGCCTATGTTTTCATGAGCCAGCGTGGCGGCTGAGGGTGAGAAATCTATGCCCGTAGCTATCAGCCCCTGTTCAGCGGCGAGTCGTGCCATATGTCCCTCCCCGCAGGCGATATCCAACAGCTGGCGATCTGGAACTGGGCCTAGTTTCTCTAACACCCAACGGTAGAACACATCTGACTCACGTAGATATCCCGGTTGAGCATAGTGATGCTCGTAGGTCGCGATGATCTCTTGCTTTGAGGGGGCGTTGTCCTTACCTATCACTTGGCACCAATGACCTCTCGATACAGGTCCAGCGTTTGTCTAGCTGCTTTCTCTTGCGAGAAGCGCTCTGCGACCTGGAGGCCTTTCCTGCGGAGCTCCTCACGCAGGTTCGGATCTTCCCACAGTCTGAGCATGCAGTGGGAAAGCGTCTCCACATCATCGGGCGAATCCACGATCAGAGCTGCGTCCCCAAC
Organism: uncultured Anaerolineales bacterium; assembly: GCA_964514285.1. Classification (GTDB taxonomy): domain Bacteria; phylum Chloroflexota; class Anaerolineae; order B4-G1; family B4-G1; genus SKLM01. The sequence continues at coordinate 37,233 of CAZEQC010000001.1, forward strand.
TACTTCCCTAATCGCACCGGCGTCGGTTACGACTAATGGGGTCCCACATGCCATAGCCTCAACGGCCACAAGGCCGAAGCCTTCGTGAAAGGATGGGAAGACAACCATCATTGCACTGCTGTAAAGACCAGGCAGGTCCCCTGAAGGCACAGCGCCGGTGAAGATCACGTCATCGACGATCTGATGCCGCTCCATCGTGTGATCGAGCGTCGTGTCAAGGCTTTTTGGGTACTCTTCCCCGACGAGGACAAGCTTCCCGTCAAAGTCGCTTTGTCTCTGAAACATAGAGAAAGCGTGTAGCAGGCTGGAGAGGTTCTTCTTGCGATCTATACGTCCAACGTGAATGACTGTATGATCGGGCAAGTGGTATTCCTTCTTCACTCGTTGAATATCGTCCTCCGTAGCGGGTTTGAACTGGGAATTGCAGGCTGGATAGATGGTGTTCATCGCTGCTGGAGAGAGATGGTAGAGCCGCTGAAGATCCTGTGCTGTGGCATTTGAGATAGCGATCACTCGGTCGGCTTGACGTAGCATCACCGGCTGAATCCATCGCCAGTACCACACATCTAGCCGTGGAAAAAGGTGAGGGTAAAGCAGGATCGTCAGATCATAGACCGTAACCGCTGTCTTGGCTGATACGCCGAAAACTGCGAGGTTCTTCACAAAATGAACCAAGTCATAATCACGCGCCAGGAATGGGATGACCGCTTGGGCCCATAGACGTAAGCCAAGCCGATGTTTGATCGGAGCCACGACTTGACGTACATTGCCCGCAACAGTTTCAAGCGTAGGTTCTGGCTGGCTCAACAATACGGTATACTCTGTCTCAGCATCTAACCTGAAGAGAGGTTCGAGGAGATTCAGAGTCGCTGAACGTCCGCCTCCTGTGTAATGAATACCCAAAGCTTCAATCAGAATTCGCACTGATAGTCTCTCCTCAACCGCTTGTCGGCTTCGATTGAGTCTTTCGGGCGAGCATCAGCTTCATGGCTCTACCGTTGTCTCGACCTTCTTCTCGCCATCGCTTGTCCGTATGGTAAAGCCACCGCTGCAATTGCTTGGAGCGGAGCAAGAACGGGCCGATTAATGGGATCAGGGGCCTGTTGAGAAGGTAGTAGACGGGCAAGACATCCACGATGTGCAGTCCATGCTGGAGCAACAACTCTCGGTAGGTCTCAAGCGTGCGAAACTGAGCGTGGGAGGCGGAGGGCAATAGGGGATGAGCGAAGGTGTCTGTGATCAGCAGATAGCCATCAGGCGAAAGCAGATGGGCCAGATGAGCGATCGCTTGTTCAAAGCGAGCATCATCCACCAAGTGGTACAGCACGCTTATGACCGATATGACATCAAAAGGACCAGCCACCGGTATTCTCTTGGATCCAATGTCACAGATGTGGAAGCTGCAGTCTGGAAATATCCGTTGCAGATACTCCACACTTGCTCTGGTTATGTCGATGCCTACTACTTGGCCGGCGTCAGCTTCTTTGAAGAAACGGATGTAGAATCCTGTTCCGCTGCCAACATCGAGCACTCGTTTGCCTACAATTCCTACTCGATGCTTGGCAAGCACAAGTTCGAGGCAGTCTCTTTGGGCTTGGTACAGTATCTCATTGTAGCCCAGGCCAAACGCACGATGTCCTGTGCCTCTCAGGTTAGGCTCTCTTGTCAAACGATCCTCCCAGTAGCCTTTGTAGTCTGACATAGCGTATGTCCTTAGATCGTCTCGCTACTGGATCCTCGACCTTGAACTCAATGACTTGGTGGCGATGGCGAAGATGTCATTGCAGAACACCCAGCGGAAGGGGTGGAGATGACTGAGCAGTATCATGCCTGTCCGGATTAACCAATTGCTCTCTTGATTGTACGTCTGCGCTGGTATGAGCCGGATGCTCACAGAGAAGCCTGCATCAAGCAGCGACCTCCTGAGCGATAGGGGGGTCTGTTCATTGACGTGGACTTCGTGATAGGCCCATCGCTCTCTAGGGTTTGCAGGCAACCGATGACCTCCTAAGTACTGCACGAGGCGATAGACAGGATAGCCGATGCGATAGTACCATAAGTTTGGCATGGTGTGGACGATGGCCTTGCCTCCTCGGGTGAGTACGCGATGTATCTCACCAAACGTCTCTCGCAGCTCCTCAGGATGCAGATGCTCCACAATGTCCAGCAGAAAGACGCGTTCAAAGGTGTTAGAAGCATAAGGCAGTCTACGAGCATTAGCTTGCTGCAGTCTCAGAACATCGTGGCAAGCCGCAGCACTTCTCAGTGTATCCCGTGCTATCAAAACGGCATTCTTGGCATAGTCCAATCCGTAGCTTAGAATCCCAAGTTGGCGCGTATGCAAGAGTAATTCTCCACGCCCGCAGCCCACGTCAAGGATACGCATGCCGGGTGCAAGGTCACTCATTCTCAGGGGCAAGCTCAACCTTTTTGGCAGAGTCCTACCCTGGCTAGCCTCAAAGACTTCGTGGCCCTGACAATGGGACTCATAGTATTCTCGCGTATACGTCTCAGGGGGAACTGATGTCTCAGGATCGTCTCTTAGATCGTCCATAGTGGGGCAAGCCGTGTGTTAGGAAGATGGAGAAGTGGAAGGTACCAGGCTCCAATCATCGATCGCGTTCAACTCAGGGCGGCTTCGTACATTGCCACAAACTTCTGAGCGACTTGATGCCAATTGAGTTCTTCACGGACTCTGTCGCGTCCACACTCTCCCAGTCGGTCTCGTAGCCCACTGTTCTTTAGCAGGTGGCAGATGGCTTCCGCCAGGGCGTCTTCATCCCTCTCCGGTACTAGCATACCTGTCTCGTTGTGGATCACGGCCAGGGGTACACCGGCCACGTTACTTGCTACGACCGGCTTCTCAGCTGCCATAGCCTCCAGAATCACCGTTGGAAGGCCATCCAAGTTACCTTCGTCGTGAACAGAGGGCGCCACGAAAAGCTCGCTCAAATGCAGGTATTCCGGAACCTGATTCCAAGGAATGAAGCCAGGGAACCTGATGTGGTCTGCTATCCCCAATTCATTGGCCAGTGTATGCAAGTAAGGTCCTTCAGGTCCATCCCCTGCGATAATGCAGCAGGTCTTGGGGCAGGATGCCAAAATATCGGGCATAGCGCGCACCAGCACATCGAACCCTTTTTTCCCCACCAGCCTTCCCAGGCCCAAGATAACGCTCGTGTCTTCCTCCAGTCCGAGTTGTTTTCTAAGACTGCTTGTGTCTGGCTGGGGACCAAAAGCTTCTGGATCAGCTCCCCACAGGATCAAGTGAGTTGAGGTGGGGGAGGCGCCCAATTTGATGGCGCTCTCATAGAGATCAGGACTGCACGCTGTGACACCTTGGGCATGACGGAATACTTGTCTAGCTACCGCTGCGAAAAAGGGGTTCTTCCTAGCGAAGTAGATGTCCGATCCATGCAGGCTTACGAACAATGGAGAACGTGCACTCGCTTTTCCAAGTAGGCCAATTGGGCCATTAGGAAGCACCCAGTGACTATGGATGATATCAAAATCGTGTTGCTTGACCAATCGCAACATGGCAGACGCTCCTTTGAACAGAAATGGGAGTATCAGTAGGTACGCCTGCCATTTCAACCTACGGTCGCTGTCCATTGCATTGGCATAACCCATAACGTTCCATCGTTCTACCCCTGAGTAGCGAAATGAGTGGACCTGCACAGGGGTCTCATATGGCTCGATGGCTGGATGGTAAGGAACAATGACTTGGACCTCGTGACCCAGTGCTGATAAGGCTTCGGCAAGAGAACGATTGAAGCGACCGGCGCCATCATTGTCGAAGCGGGGATAGGTGGAAGCAATCATGCAGATTCTCATAGACAGACCCTACTCTGCTCGCTGGTCGTCCTTCAACTCTATTAGTCGCACCCGGTAGACCGCTTCTTCCATCATCTTTCGGTTGAGCCGCACCAGGTCGGCCATTAGCCCGATCAGGCAGACCTGGAATCCGACAATAGTCAGGATCGCTGCCAGAATCAAGGACTGTACCTTTCCTGTTCCCGGCCCCGTAACGAAGTAGTAGAGGAAGCGGATGCCGAGGGCCACCCCGCCAGCGATCATCACCCCCCCCAGGCTCAGAAACAGTCGCAGCGGACGATACATAGCGTAGAAGCGGAGGATGGTGATGGCCGAGATTGCTAGAAAGGAGGGAATGTTCTGAATGAGCCGTGACTCACGTGTGCTTGGATTGGTCTGGATCGGGACATAGGTGACTGCCATACGTCTCGCTCCGGCCTGGATCAAGGTCTCCAAGGTGTACGTGTAGTCGCTGAGTACTGTAAGACGGAGGGCAGCCTCGCGGGTGAAGGCTCGGAAGCCACTGGTGGCGTCTGGGATCGAGATGCCAGCAGCCCTTTCCACCACCCAGCTTCCCCAGCGTTGCAGGAGGCGCTTTAGGGGGGAGAAATGCTCCAGCGTCGCCACGCCGCGGTCGCCCACTGCAATGTCGGCCTTCCCCTCAAGAAGCGGCTGGATGAGACGCGCAATGTCCTCACCCCGGTACTGATTGTCAGCATCGGTGTTGACGATGATGTCGGCACCCGCTTCCAGGGCTGCGTCCACCCCTGCCATGAAGGCGTATGCCAGGCCCTGGTTCTTCTTCATACGAATGACGTGATCGACGCCTAGCTCGCCTGCGACGTTGCAGGTCTTGTCGACGCTGCCGTCGTCCACGACCAGAATCTCAACGTCGCCAACCCCCGGTAGCGCTTTGGGTAAGTCATGCACGGTGGCGGGAAGTGTCGCTTCCTCGTTGTAGCAGGGGATCTGGATGATGACTTTCACCGTTGGGCTTTCACCTCGCAATTAGATGCCGAAAGGGCGTCAGGCGGCATTCTAGCACACTGGCTGGTGGCTGTCAACGAGGGGCCTCTCGAATCCATGTGAATGCATCTGGGTTTCCCCGTAAAGGCGTACGTTTGGTTCTAGCTTCGCGTGATTCTGGCCGTGTTTGGAGGTCCCTCGGATTAGGACACCGCTAAGGGGGCTCCAGCGCTGGTAGGTTCAGTCTGGCAGCGCGCCCGGGGTGGCCGGGTAGCGGTCGTGGAAGTCACGGCTGCAATCGTCGGTGTCCTCTCGGGGCGGACGGCGCTCGAGGGAGTGGCCCTGGTCGAGCCCGCCGGGATGGGACACGACGCCGGGGTAGGCGCCATCCCCCCAGGTGACCACGTCGACCGGCGCCCCATCGGCGTCCAGGAGAAGCACCTCGTCACCCGCGTTGCCCAGCGCCAGGCCGAAGCCGTCCCATGCACCGGCGGGCTCCAGGTTGGGCACGGCCGGATCGTCACGATGGGGGTCGACCAAGACCTCGTAGTCCGGCGTGAAGGGCACGTCCGCGGCCTGATGGGCGACGAGGATCACGCCCTCGGCGACCAGGGTCGAGCCCGCCGGGAAGCGGTAGAGCCCGCTGCCGTACTCCCCTCCCGGCCCCACGTCGCCCACATACCAGCCCGATAGGTCGACGTCGGCGGTGGTGGGATTGTAGAGCTCGACCCACTCCTTCCCGACATCCAAGCCCACGGGATTGACCAGCACCTCGCTGATGAGGACGTGCCTCTCAGGCGGTTGGTGGTGCCAGTCGTAGGCGAAGACGTCATAGAGATAGTCGAAGAGGGCGGTCGAGCGGACCTGGAGGGCCATCTCACGATTGACCTTGCTGGAGGTCTCGCTGCCGTTGATGCTGCCTATGTGGGCGATTTTGCCCTCGGCCCCCAGATCGACGAGGACCATCTTGTTGTGGATGCCGTAATGCGTGGGGTCGGCTAGGTGGGCACTGAGGTCGAGGTCCTCGAGCTGAGCGATCTCGTTGACGTACGCGGCGGTCTCGATATTGTCGGTGAGGGGGAGATAGTCGAGGTCGAAGGTGCCGCCGTTGAGCAGGATCTGGACCCGAGCCCCGCGCCGGGCGGCCTGGAGGTAGGCGTGGAGGCGGGGGTTGAGGGCGCCGGTCGGGTGTCCCCAGCTCACGTGCTCGTAGAGTTGCTCGACGTAGACGGCGTCCCCGGAACCAGCCCGCCCGACCAACCCCAGCAGAGCGTCGCTGACGCGCAGAGCGGCCTCGGGAGCGGTGACCAGCTCGAACTCGGTTCCAACAGCCGTGACTGTGTCGGAGAACTGGACTGTGTAGGTGAGCCAGTCAGGCGGGGGATCGGGGGTGAAGCCGGGTGGAGGCGGGCCACATCCCAGGCTCTCGTCGGGCCACAGGGTGACGTCGACGTGGTGGGCTGGATCACAGTCAGCCTCGAAGATCTCCCGGGCCCGGGCCACCATCTCCGGGGCGTCGGTGAGGATCACGACGCCCCGTGACCCGCCGGTGCCGTTAGTCTTGTCGTCGCCGGGAAGACTACTGAAGCTGAGGTTCTGGGAGCCCAACAAGAGCCGTCGACGGTCCACGATCATGACCTTGGCGTGGAGGTAGGTGTAGCGGTCGTGGATGTGACGCTGATCGTCGTTGACCATGAAGACGCAGGCGCCGAAGCCGGTGGCATGGAGTTGCTGGCAGGCCCAGCGCTCCCGGTCCTGGAGGCCGCCGACGGGCGCGCCCTCGAGAAGGACAGTGACGCTGATGCCCTGGCGTGCTCGCTGGGTAAGCTCGTTCACGAGGCCGGCGTGCTCCAGGGTGTAGGCCTCCAGCTCGATGATCTCCCGGGCGGAGCGAATGGTGCTGACCACCAGATCGTAGGCGTTGTCCGGCGCGATGGCGGCGGTGACGGTGCCGCTCGCGCCGATGGCCGGGTGGAAAAACTGCTCCAGGTCCCACCCCGGGTAGCGGACGCGCCGGCCCTGCCAGGCATCTTCCCCGGCGTGCTGGGCCCAGTCGACGGCGGCGTCGGTGTCTTGAGCGGGTCGGCCCGTCTCCTCGTCGAGACGGCGGTAGAGGATCTGTCCCTCTTGGGCGAAGTTGGCACCAGCGTAAGGCTGCACCGCCGGCCCCTGCCAGCCAGCGAGATCAGTGAGACCGCTCCTATAGACGATCAGATCGCGTCGCAAGCCGTCAGCATCGCGGAGCGTTACCTCGTCGCCGCTGTTGACGAAGCGGGGCCAAGAGGAGAGCACGTGGTTCGGGGCGAAGCCGAAGGATCGATTGAAGTAGACCTCGCTGCGGGCCAGCCAGAGCCTGCGCCGAGGTCCGATCTCCACCGCTGGCAGGTCGGCACAGATCCAGTCCTGAGCACCGTACTTGCAAAGCTGCCAGCCTGTCAGATCTACCGCGTGGTGCCCACCGTTGATTAGGAGCACCGCCTCATCGTAGTCGTTGTCCTGAAGGCCATCGTAGATAAGGGCCTCGATGATGAGCCCGTAGCGCGGTGGCGTGTAGTTCTGCATGAGGGCGGGCAGGAGGACCAAGTGACCGGTCCTCAGGGTCGCGGTGGAGAAAGCTGAGTTATTGAAGACGGCCGTCTCGCTGGCGGAGGTGGTGGCCGTGACGCGGTTGGTGAGGGTCCCAGAGGCGGCGTCGCTGACCCGAGCGGTGGTCGTGATGAGGTAGGTGGTGCCGGTGGGCACGTCGCCAAGCTGCCAGATCAGATGGTGACCAGCCTTCGAGAAGGCAAACTCGCTGATCTGGGTGAGGAACGTCACAGCGGTTGGGAGGGTGTCGGTGAGGACGGTGCGGGGGGCCGCAGTGGTGCCGGTGTTGCTAAGGACGATACAGTAGGTGATGACATCGCCGGGGCGTACGGAGTGTGGGCCGCGTTTGCCGACGCTCAGATCCGCGGTGTGGACGACGTTCGGCTGGTAGGAGGCGTTGAGGGCCTTGGGGGTGCCGCTGATGGGGTGCCCGCCGGCGTCGTACCCAGAGCGGCCGACGGCGGGGTCGTTGGTGGCCCAGTTGTCCCACTCCGTTCCCGGGGTGGCCGGATGTCTGCGCTCCATAGTCCGTTTCTCGGCGTTGTCGCCAGCGAACCAGCCGCCTGTTGCTTGATTAACTACGTCGACGGCTTTCCCGGTGCAGTCGGGCGCGTCGTAGAGAGTGAGCTGTCCGGGAGAGTTATTGTCGAGCTCGATGCTCTTATCCCAGATATCAACCAAGCTGACCCCTTGACTGTCCTGGAGATCATCTTGATGGTTGGCGTAGATCAAGTAGCCGTGAGCGGGGATCGTGGTGGTGACGAAACCGTCGGCGTCGGAGAGGTTGAGACAGTTGCCGGTGTCGGCGCCGTAGATCGACCAGTCCCAGGTGTCGATTGACGACGCGGTGCCATTATAGAGTTCAATCCATTCGTCACAATAACGGGCCTGGGTGCCCATCCAGGCCACCTCGTTGATGACGACTCCGGAGGAAGGACCCGGAGGCACGTCGGGGAGGCTCAAGGGAGGTAATGGGGCGTGCACGTGCAGCCCGGCCACGACCAGGGCGGTCAGCCCGCTCCCGGTCAGGGAGACGACCAGCAGCCAAGTCCAGCGTCTCATTGTCTGCTCCTTTGTTGGTTGGGATCCTGCGCCGACACAGCCTCCTCTTGTTTGAGCCATTCCTTGCCCCGCCGCTTCCCGCGCCACCGTCGCCGATAGATGCCGCCCAGTATCAACAGCGGCAGCATCACCGCCAGGCTCAGGAACCAAAGGGGACGGAACCGAGGTTGGGCAGAGAAGCGGTCCAGGTTGAAAAGAATGAGCATCACGGCGGTCCAGACGGTGAGGAAGTTGGGCACAGCGTCACCCGAGCGGACGAGCCCCAGCCCGGGTGTCCGCGTCCGAGTGAAGGGGAAGAAGAGGTTGCTCCCCATGAAGCCCAGCTGATCCTCTAGAACGTGGCCGGCGAGACCCATGGCCGTCACCAAGCCGATCCAGAGCGAGGTGCCTGTGGTGGTGCCGCGGGCCAGGGCCTCAGCCATCGCCGCGAGGCCGGCGGCAACCAGGCCCAGAGCTACGGCGAGGGTCAGGCTATGGGACCAACGGCGGTGCCAGTCGAGGAAGTGGACGTGGAGGAGGTCGTCCTGTCGCTGGAAGGTGAAGGATGGCCCGCTGAAGATGTCGACGGCGATCTCCCGGTCGTAGGTGTGAACCATCGGCACACCGACGGGGACACGCGCTTCCCCCTCTCTACCTCCCCCGATAGGGGAGAGATCGTGGGGGAGCGGTGTCTGTCCGGTGTCCACGATCGGACCCATGCGGACGGCTACCTCACTCCGCTGGGGGTCGAAGCGGATGAGGTATTGCCGCCACTGGTCAGGGCCCAGGCGGATGGTGTGGAGCATCACGCGCTGAAGCTGATCCTCTGCGTAGGCGCGGCGCATGGCGTCGGCGACCTGTTGGGCGATGCGGTGGGCGTCGGGCTCCGGGCCGGGGTCGACCTCTAGATCATATGCCGCGAAGTAACGCACAAACTTGAAGTCCAGCGTATCCGGCAGGATCCCGGCGACCCCGCCCAGCACAGGGAGGATGGAACCGTCCGCCGCCCTCTCTACCACCTCGGGGAAGAAGGTGGCGAGGGCGATACCGGTGACGAAATGAGCGATGGCCTTCACGGCGAACCCCCTCAGGATCTACAGAAATAGCCCTTGCAGATGACGTTCGAGCCAAACGCTGTGACTACTCACTTTCTGATGTCTCCACGCTCCGGTGAGAGCTTTGATTTGGCGTATCGGCGCAAAAACCGCGGGTCACAGATCCGCTCAGAGTAGGAAGAGCACAGTCACCGACAGACTACGTGAGACGCCCCTCAGCTGCCTCTGCCAAACCGGATAGCGGACGGGCTCAGACGGGAGCCGCCCCTGTGGTGGAGCGTATCACGAGCCTGGTCGACAGCTGCGTATGGAATTCGTCGCCGACCTCCTGCCCGTCAAGAGCGTTCAGCAGGAGGGAAGCGGCCTGGTCACCGTACTCAGCCACGGGTTGATGAATGGTGGTCAGGCCCACGTACCGCGAGACGTCGTGATCGTCAAAGCCTATCAAGGAGATGTCCTCGGGGACGCGGAGGCCGAGGTCGCGTATGGTCTTCATCGCGCCAATGGCCATCTCGTCGGAGAAGGCGAAGACGGCCGTCGGGGACTGACGCACCGACAACAACTGAGTCATAGCCTCAGCTCCTCCTTCATAGGAGAAGTTGCCGGAGACATCGAACTCCGGTCGAGGCTCAATGTCGTTCTCCTCAAGAACACGGAGATAACCCTTCTTGCGCTCTAGAGGAATGGGGAAGCGCATCGGGTCGTCGGAGAGGCCGGAGATGATGGCGATCCGGCGGTGGCCCAAATTGACCAGGTGCCGCGTGGCGGTCATGGCCGCGGCGACGTTGTCACACGCCACCGAGGGGAAGGATTGGGTGACGGTCTCGACGGTCACGACAGGAAGGCCGGCTTCGCCAAGCAGCTCCTCCTCATCGGCCTCGAGAGGCGCAGTGACGACGATCAGCCCGTCGACCCGTCTGCCGATGGCGATCTGTCTGACAAGCTGCGTGCGGCTCTCGGAACCCGTGATGCTGTACCGCAGCACGTCGTAACCGTGGGCATTCAGTACGGTCTCGGCGACGATGGAGACCTTGCTGTAGAACCACTGATCGACGAGGGGAATGACGATGCCAACGGTCATGGTCCGGCCCGTGGCAAGACGAGAGGCGTAGGGATCGATGGAGTAATGCAACTCCTCAGCCGCCTTCAAGACGCGTTCACGCGTCGAGGGCGCGACGTTGGGCAATCCTCGCAGTGCCCGGCTCACGGTAGCTGTGGAGAACCCAGAACGTTCCGCTACTTCTTCAATTGTCGGTGTCATCTTCACTCCGGGGAGGACAACGGTCTCCAAGAAAAGGGTATCGTCATCGCGAGATCGAAGTCAAGGAATAGGGACCTCATCTGCGCAGACCTGCACGGGTCCAGGCAGATCTGCGAAGGTCGTCAACGTCACGCGGGACTTGGCATCGCGCTGCCACTACAACCGTTGAAAGACCTTACATCGCAACCCGCACTTGATGCCTAATTGTACACCAAAGAACTCACAAACGCAAGGGCTATCCCCACTTCCGGCGCAAGAACCCCTTGACACGGGGATACCTATGGTGTATAATGTAAGCGTTTGCAACAAAAGTGATCTATCTTCCGCCAGAGCAGCTTTTGAATGTAAGGAATTACACTTAGCAAAACGCTTCCACCCAGACCGCAAAGGATCATTCGATCAGGTTTTGTAGCGTCCAAAGCTCAGACCAGACTCTGATCCTCCATCTCCATGAAAGGCAAACTAACAAACGAGGGAAGCAGATTGATTGTCGCTCCCTCCCCGACTAAGCCCTGAGAAGAAGCGACGTAACCTCTTGAATGACGAAGAGCATTCTATACGAGGAGGTGATGACCAAAACCGATCCCCATCCGGTCGTCGATACGCAAGATGGATAAACCGAATCAAACAGGTGACCATTCGCCGGCTAGGCTGTAGGAGCCACAGGGTGAATGGTGAGCCAAAGAGATCTAAGAACCTTAAGGAGGAAGCAGAGATATGTTGGCCCACAAGAAGCTTTGGAGCATTCTGAGCCTGATGATCATCCTGTCACTGGCGCTGGTGGCTTGCGGCGGACCAGCGACCCCGACGGCCGAGGAACCGGCCGCGGGCGAGGAGACCGGCGGCGAAGAGCCAGCAGGAGAGGAAGATCAGGTCGTCATCACGGTAGCGGCCGGCGCGGTCGGAAAGGAGCTTGAGATCGCGAAGGCGGAGGCCGAACGCTACATGGAGGAGCATCCCAACGTCAAGGTGGAGCTCCTGGAGACACCCGACTACGTGCAGGATCGACTAGGCGTCCTCCTGCAGTACTTCGAGGCTGAGTCCCCAGATCTGGACGTGGCCCAGGTTGACGTCATCTGGCCCGGCGATCTAGCTCAGCACTTGGTCGATCTCAACGAGTACGGAGCGGAGGAATACACCGATAAGCACTTCGAGGCCATCGTCGAGAACAACACGGTGGACGGACGGCTTGTCGCCATGCCCTGGTTCATTGACGCGGGCATGCTCTACTATCGGACCGACCTGCTGGAGAAGTACGGCTACTCGGGTCCCCCCAGGACGTGGGAGGAGCTGACCGAGATGGCGGAGACGATCCAGGCCGGCGAGCGCGAAGAGGGCAACCAGGACTTCTGGGGCTTCGTCTGGCAAGGCGATGAGTATGAGGGACTGACCTGCGACGCGCTGGAGTGGCAGTTCTCCAACAGCGGGCACAACTTCGTCAGCATGGACCGGGAGGTCATGGTGACCGACCCCGACACGATAGAGATCTTCGAGCTGGCAGCCGGCTGGGTCGGTTCGATCTCGCCGCCCGGGGTTACCGGGATGGGCGAGGAGGGCGCGCGCGAGGTCTGGCAGGCGGGCAACGCCGCTTTCCATCGCAACTGGCCCTATGTCTACTCTCTGAGCCAGGGCGAGGACAGCGAGGTGGCCGGGAAGTTCGACGTCAGCCCCCTGCCCGCGGGCAGGAACGGTCGTAGCGCAGCGACGCTGGGTGGCTGGCAGCTGGCCGTCTCGAAGTACAGCGACAACCCCGAGATAGCAGCCGACGTGGCCTTCTTCCTGACTGGCGAGGAAGAGCAGAAGATCCGCGCCATTGAGATGGGCAACAACCCCACCATCAAGAGCCTGTACGAGGATGAAGAAGTGCTCGAGGCCAGCCCCTTTATGGGCAAGCTATACGACGTCTTCGTCAACGCCGTGCCTCGTCCGTCGACGCAGACGGCACCGAAGTACAATGAGGTCTCAACAGCCTACTTCACGGCCATCCACTCCATCCTGACCGGGGAGAAGGACGCCCTGACAGCGATGGAAGAGTGCGAGGTCGAGATGGAGAACATCATCTCCACGCTAGAGTGAGCCGGGCTTAGGACTTGAGGCATCGGGAGGTTCACCCTCCCGATGTCTTGAGCTCGCAGGCATGAGAAACCTGAGGAGGTCACTATGTCAAACAACGGCGGAGGACCCTCGGAACTGGCGAAGCAAGAAGCTCGCCTAGCCAGGTTACTGCTGTTGCCGTCTATCATCATCCTACTGGTGGTCGCCGTCTACCCGCTAGGGGACACCTTCTTCGCCAGCTTCACCAACCGGCAATTCGCCGGTGGGGAGACAACAGACCAGACGTTTGTCGGCCTGAGCAATTATCGGCAGCTGCTAGGTATGACCATTAAGGAACTGAAGCCGGTTAGGGTTACACTGGAAAACGAGATTGTTTACGAGCGGGCCATTGACGTTCTCCCCAGAGAGCCACACCTGTATCGACAGGTGACACAGTTCACCCTGTTTGGCAGACGCTTCGTCCTGGGTGCCCGGGAACCGGACTTCATCCTGGCGGTGAAGGACACGATGATCTACACCGTGGCGTCGGTGATCCTAGAGACGATCCTGGGTCTGGGCATCGCGATGGTCGTCAACAGCAAGTTCCGCGGACGCGGCCTCATGCGCGCGGCCATGTTGGTTCCGTGGGCCATCCCGACGGTGGTCTCGGCTCGACTGTGGGGGTGGATGCTCAGGCCCACTCGGGTTGGCTTGTTCAACACCCTATTTTCCGCGATCGGCATCGGCGAGGGGAACATCTCGTTCCTGACCAACAAATCGCTTCAGCTGCCGGTCCTTATCGCCGTGGACGTCTGGAAGACGACCCCTTTCATGGCACTCATGCTCCTGGCCGGACTCCAGATGATCTCGCAAGACCTGTACGAGGCGGCTGACGTCGACGGCGCAGGCAAGGTGCGTCAGTTCCTCTCGATTACGTTACCGTTGCTGCGCCCATCGCTGGCGGTGGCGCTGGTCTTCCGCACCCTGGACGCCTTGCGGGCTTTCGACGTGTTCAACGTGCTCCTCTCGCGCCAGCGTCTGTCCATGGCCAGCTTCACGTACGAACAGCTGATTCAGTTTCAGACCGCTGGTCTGTCCTCAGCCAGCGGTGTGTTGATCTTCCTGTTGATCTTTGCCTTTGCCGTGTTGTACGTCCAGCTACTGGGGGTGGAGACATGATGACTAGGAACAAGAGAGGCACGAGACGCGTCATTGGTCGGATCGGATTCTGGTTCCTGGTTCTCCTCATCGCCGTGTACCTGCTGTTCCCCTTTTATTGGGCCTTCAATTCATCGCTAAAGACCGAGGGGGAGCTTCAGAAGACGCCTGCCACCTTCTTTCCCGGGAGCCCTACGCTACGCAACTATCGCGCCGTCTTCAGCGACGCCACCTTTCTACGGGGATTGCTCAACAGCACGATCGTGGCGAGCGCGACGGTGCTGCTCTCTCTGGTGAGCGGCGCGTTTGCGGGCTTTGCCCTGGGCAAACTTCGGTTCAGGATGCGGACGCCGACGCTCTACGCCATCCTGGCGATGACGATGTTCCCCCAGGTCTCGGTGCTGGCCGGTCTTTACACGGTGATCATCAACCTCCAGCTGAGTCCTATCTTCAGCATGATCCTTTCCTACATGATCTTCACCCTGCCCTTCACGGTCTGGGTGCTGACCAGCTTCTTCCGGGACCTTCCTATCGAGCTTCTGCAGTCCGCACAGGTGGATGGTGCGACCCCGTTCCAGACATTCTACATGGTCCTGCTGCCGTTGACGGCCCCCGCCCTGGTGACCACGGGACTGCTGGCCTTCATCTCCGCATGGAACGAGTATCTGTTCGCGCTCACCTTCACGACCATTGAGCCGAAGGCGCGCACCGTGCCGGTGGCCATCGCTCTCTTCTCGGGCGTGTTCTCCAGGCAGATACCATTCGGCGAGATCATGGCGGCCTCGGTGGTAGTCACCATTCCGTTGATCGTGCTGGTGCTGATCTTCCAGCGCCGCATCATCGCCGGCCTGACGGCAGGCGCAGTGAAGGGGTAATGAGCAAGCTCACGATGAAGAAGCCCACGAGCGGCGCAGAGGAAGCCTGGTGGCGGACCAGCGTCATCTACGAGATCTACCCACGCAGCTTCGCCGACACGACCGGCAACGGCGTCGGCGACCTGCAGGGCATTACGCGACGACTGGCCTACGTGGGGGAGATCCTGGGCGCCGACGCGGTGTGGATCGCGCCCTTCTACCCCTCGCCGATGGCGGACTTCGGCTACGACGTGGCGGATTACACCGACGTGGACCCCCTGTTCGGGACGCTGGAGGACTTCGATCATCTGGTGGAGGAAGCCCATCAGCGAGGCCTGCGGGTGATCATCGACTTCGTGCCTAACCACACGTCCGATCAACACCCGTGGTTTCAGGCATCACGCTCCGCTCAAGACAGTCCCAAGCGGGACTGGTACATCTGGGCCGATCCCGCATCTGAGAATCCCAGGACGCCGCCCAACAACTGGCTCAGTGTCTTTGGTGGACCGGCATGGACCTGGGACGAGACGACCGGGCAATACTACATGCACTCGTTCCTCGAAGAACAGCCCGATCTCAACTGGCGCAATCCTGAGGTGCGGGACGCCATGTTCGATCAGATGCGCTTCTGGCTGGAGAGAGGGGTGGACGGCTTCCGGCTGGACGTGATCAACTACCTGATCAAGGACGCGGAACTGCGCGACGACCCGCCAGGCCCCTCACCGAGCCCTTGGGACAGCGGCGAGTACGCGACGTTGACCCACCGTTACAGCAAGGACCGGCCGGAGGTTTTTGAGATCGTGCAGACGATGCGAGATCTGACGGACAAGTACGGGGCGCGGATTCTGATCGGAGAGGTCTACCATCCCGATGTCGAGTTCTGGGCCCGCTTCTACGGAGATGCGCCGGGAGAGGGCCTGCACCTGCCCTTCAACTTCCGTCTGATGCTGGCGGAGTGGACGGCGCCGGCAATCCGCGCGGAGGTGGAAAGGGTGGAGCGAGCGGTTCCAGCGTGGGGGTGGATCAACAACGTCCTGGGGAGCCACGACGTGAGTCGGGTGGCCTCGCGGGTGGGACGGCGACAGGCCCGCGTGGCGGCGATGCTGCTGCTGACCCTGCGTGGCACGCCCACGCTCTATTACGGGGACGAGATCGGAATGACCGACGTCGCGATTCCATCGAACCGGGTGCAGGACCCCTACGGTCAACGGGTGGCAGGATCTGGGCGGGACCCCTGTCGCACGGCTATGCAGTGGAGCGCGGGGTTGAACGCCGGTTTCTCCCCTGCGGAGACCGAGGAGCTCTGGCTTCCCCTGGCCGAGACCTACGAGAGCGTCAACGTGGCAGAACAACTGGACGACCCGGCCTCAAGCCTGACGCTCTATCGGCGTCTGCTGAGCTACCGCCGGGCCACACCGGCGCTCCAACACGGCGGGTACGATAGCGTGGGGGATACGCCGCCAGCCTGCTACGTCTATTGGCGCCGGCCTCCCAGCGGTGAGGACGGGAGGCACGTGCTGGTCGCCCTCAACTTCTCAGATCAGGAAGAGCATCTCTCATTATCGTCACCAGGCAAGGGTGTGGTGATGATGTCGACGCACCTGGATCGGAGCGGAGACGTAGATTGGTCCGACATCGTCCTGCGGGGCGACGAGGGCATCATCATCGAGGTGGAGAGCGGACTATGAGAGATCTACAAGCCTTTATCCTGGACCTGGATGGCGTGATCACCAACACGGCGAGATACCACTATCAAGCCTGGAAGCGGTTAGCCGACGAAGAGGGTATCCCTTTTTCCCGCGAGGATAACGAACAGCTTCGAGGTGTGTCCCGCCGCCGGTCGCTGGAGCTTCTGCTGGGCGAGCATGCCTCCGATCACGACGACGACCAGATGCAGGAGATGATGGATCGGAAGAACGGCTACTACCAGGAGCTGCTGGAAACGATCACGGAGGATGACCTCCTCCCCGGGGCGAGGGAGCTGATCGACGATCTGAAGCGGCGGGGGTTGGGCATTGCCGTGGGTTCCGCCAGCAGAAACACCAGAATCGTGCTGGAGAAGCTGGGCATCACGGACACGTTCGATGGTATCGCCGATGGCTACAGCGTCAGCCGGGCGAAGCCGGCGCCGGACGTCTTCGTCCACGCGGCGGGACAGCTCGGCGTTCCGACAGAGGCCTGTGTGGTTGTCGAGGACGCAGCTTCCGGCGTCCAGGCCGCGATCAACGGCGGTATGGTGGCCGTCGGGATCGGGCCTGAGGAGCGGGTCGGAGAGGCGGACTTCCGATACGACACCACGGCTGACATCGACGTGGATGAGATTCTCGGAGGAGAGCAGGCGTGGAGTTGAAGAACAACCTGACGACCGAGACCGGGTGGGAGATTGCCGAGAAGACCTTCGATCCGGATCAGTTGGTCACGACCGGCAGCAACTTTATGATGGGCAACGGCTACCTGGGCTATCGGGGGACGATGGTCGAGTGGGAGGCGGACCGTTACACGGCGTGCATCGTGAGCGACACCTATGACCAGGTCGGGGACTATCGAGAGCTGTGCAACGTCCCCAATGGCCTGTTCACGCGACTGTTCGCCAAAGGCGAGAGGCTCTCACTGTTCGCGGGAGAGACGAGCGACTACGTGCGCCGTCTGGATCTACGCTACGGCCTCTACTCGCGGTCGCAGACGTGGCAGGGCTCGCTCGGCCATACCGTAAGGATCGACACCGAGAGGTTTGCCAGCTACGACAACGTCCACCTGATGGTGATGCGATACCGGTTTCAGGTGGAGGAGCGCGCCAAGGTCGTGGTCTTCACCGGGATCGACGGCAACGTGTGGAACCTGAACGGCGAG
The DNA here is from genome assembly GCA_964514285.1 of uncultured Anaerolineales bacterium. Classification (GTDB taxonomy): domain Bacteria; phylum Chloroflexota; class Anaerolineae; order B4-G1; family B4-G1; genus SKLM01. The sequence goes on from CAZEQC010000001.1 coordinate 54,851, forward strand.
CACTTCAAGACGTACGAACCCTCGATAGCACAGGATCTCCTCCTCCTGGAAACTGTCACGGGCGAGTCCGGCATTACAATCGACGTCGCGGAGGGAGTAACAGTCCTGGGCGCGCAACCACAAGTGGAGGAGATCATCCAAAGCCGGAGGCGCATTCTGCGACGCCTCTACTTCTACCTCGATCCGGGAGAGGCGGTGATCCTGGATAAGGTCGTGGCGATCTACACCAGCCATGACGTCGCTGAACCGCGCCAACGGGCGGCGGCCGCCGTCCGCAGCGCGAAGGAGGCAGGGTATCAGACGCTGAAGGAGCGCCACCAGGCAGCGTGGGACGCGGTCTGGGCGATCAGCGACGTGGAGATCGAAGGGGACCTGGAGGACCAGACCCTGACCCGGTTCAACCTCTACCAGAACATCATCGCCACCCCCACGCACGCCCGACTGCCCATCGGGGCCCGGGGGCTATCGTGTCAGGTCTATCAGGGGGCGGCCTTCTGGGACCAGGAGATCTTCAACTTGCCGATGTTTCTCTACACGCGACCGGAGGTGGCCCGAAACATCCTGGCGTATCGACACGACACCCTCGATGGCGCGCGGAAGAAGGCGAAGCGTCTGGGTTGCTACGGCGCCTTCTACGCCTGGACGAGCGGCAAGACGGGCGAGGAGCTGTTCCCCGATTTCTTCTTCACCAACGTCCTGACCGGCCGAAAGATCCGGAACCACTTCAACGACTGGCAGATCCACATCTCGCCGGACATCGTATATGCGATCTGGCAGTACTACCGTGTGACGGGCGATTGGGACTTCGTGGTGGACTACGGAGCAGAGATCGCCTTCGAGGTGGCCCAGTTCCTCGTCTCTCACGCCTACTTCAAGAAGGACAAGGGGCGCTACGAATTCGTCCGCTTGTTGGGGCCGGACGAATACCACGAGAATGTGGACAACAACGCCTTCACCAACTATCAGGCTCAGTTCGCCTTGCAGAAGACGTTGAATCTCTACAAGGCCATGCGCGAACGGGCGCCGGAGGTCCTGGCATCCCTCTTCCAACGACTGGATTTGGGCACAGAGGATGTGGAGACTTGGCGAGACATGGCAGACCGAATCTACCTCCCGCAGCCCGACCCGGAGACTTTGGTCATCGAGCAATTCGACGGCTACTTCGACCTGGAAGACGTGCACCCAGAGACTCTGCGGGAGCGGCTCCTGGACCCGGAGGAATACTGGGGATGGCCCAACGGCGTGGCGGTCCGGACCCAGGTCCTGAAGCAGGCGGACGTGCTCCAGCTCCTGGCCCTGCACCCAGACCGCTTCCCAGTCGAGGTTATGCGGGCCAACTACGACTACTACGAACCCCGCACCGAACATGGCTCCTCGCTAAGTCCGTCGGTCCACGCTCTGATAGCCAGTCGCGCGGGCTACCAAGGGGAGAGCTATACCTACTTCAAAAGAGCCGCGACGATTGATCTCTACAACGCCAGCAAGAAGGTGATGAGCGGAGGGTCCTTTCTGGGTGGGATTCACACGGCGGCCTGCGGCGCCGTGTGGCAGATGATCGTGCAGGGGTTCGCGGGCTTTCGGATGGGAGAGGATAGCATCCTCCTTGCACCGGCCCTTCCGACCCACTGGGAGCTCCTGGCGTTCAAGCTCATCATCGGCGGCAATCTACTGGAGATCGAGATAGAACAGGACCAGGTCAGCGTGACGGCTGCGGAGCGCAACGAAGGAGACGTGACGCTCCAGGTCGGCGAAGGGACGCGATGGGTTGGCGCTGGCGAGACTGTGCAGGTCGCGCTGTAACCCTCGACATCGACCCGGATCCCCCTGAATCAGGAGCATAGATCCACGCCGCGAGGCCAGGCCCGTCCCTCGTCGGTCAACGAAGCAGACCCAACGAGCGCGCTATCGCTCCTCCCCAACCGACCATATTCAGGGCCAGGGGGAGGAGCAGCACCCCCATGCCGTTAACACGTCGGGATCCCCACAATAGAGGTATCAGCCCGATGCCGGTGGCGACTATGCAGATGAGGAGGCCTCCCCACCCCGTGGTTGTCATCAAGACGATGAGTAGCGCGATCAACGTGCCGAGGTTAATCCAGCGGTAGCTGACGACACTGACCAGCTGGATCGCCACGCGTGCCATCAACATGAGCGAGAAGAACGAAAGAAGGCCGCTGAACAACACGGCGGCCACTGCGAGGAGATAGGTACGCGGCGTATGAGCGCTCCAGCGTCCGCTGAGCATCCACGCCATGCCGCCCCGGGTGAGGTGAAGGCGCGGCACGAAAAAGAGGAGAAGAGCCCCGCTGTAGTAGATAAGCTTTGATGCGCCCTGCGAGATGAGGAAAGTGCGATCATCGCGCTGGGCAGTGGCATGACCCGCGAGGAGGGCACCGATGCCGCCGGTGACGACGGGAAAGAAGGCGGCGAAGAGACCTCCCAACGCCCCGGCCAACGTACCGCGGACGATCAGGCCAGGAGTGACATCTAGCGTGCGGGCGACGTGCTGGCGTGGTATCGTGACTTGGGAGATTAGTGCCTGCAGGATGGAAGGGATGGCAAAGAGACCGAGAAAAGCGGGGAACAGACCCTGGTAGGCGACGGTCACAGGGACGAGGCTGCGATAGAACAGGCAAAGACCGAGCAGGCCTGAGAGGAAGAAGGTGACCAGCCCGGACGTCAGGCTTCTCCATCCATCCCACCAGCGTCGCCAGCCGGCCGGGGCGCGGTGGGAGCCCTTGGGCCACTCGGAGAGGAGGAGGTAGGCGATGACGGCCCAGAGAACCCAGTGGAGGTGAGGTTGGAGAGTTGCGCGCAGCGCGGAGAAGAGGGCAGGTGCCACAGGCGTCAGCAACGCAAGGACGGCGACGCCGCCCAAACCGCCAATCCCGGTCAACAGCGCGGCCTCATAGCCACGGCTCTGGAGGAGATACTTCTGGCCGGGACGGACGACGAAGATGGTGGAGTCGTCCGGGGCGGAGAGGAAGATGGTGGGAATGGTATTCAACATGGCGTAGGCGGTGACCATACCGAGGAAGAAGACGGCCAGGCCGTCTGGCGGCAGGGGAGTATCCGGCGCGGCGGTGACCAGGAAGACGAGTCCGGCCACGTTGTAGATGTGGATCGCGGGCATCCACGACAAGAGTGTGGCGAGTAGCACGCCGGCTGCAGCGATCAGCAGGTTACTGATCATCCTCGCGCTCCCTTGCGTTTCTCCCTTCCATGGCCTGAGCTACGGTATCTCTAGCACCGTTACGTCGGTGGGCAGCGCCGGCATAATCTCCAGGTTGCTGCGGTAGATCTGGACGGTGCCGACGACACGCACCCGACTGCCGGGCGTACCCAGCCCGACCTTATCGACGACGCGTTCGAGGACGTTACGCCAGACGAGGACCGGGATCTCGCCTGGAGCCTCGCACCCGTCATCCCGGAGGAAGACCTTAACCGCGCTGGGGAGGCCCTCGGTGCGGACTACTTGTCCTTCGATCATCAATCGCTGCCCCTCGTCGTCGGCGGCGATGGAGCCGATCTCGCGCAGAGGCGCCTGCAGTTCGGATGCCCTGATGACTCTGACGTCGCCACCGAAACGAGGCTCGACCTGGAGCTGACCCTCATACTGGCTGACGTCGCCGGTCGCGCGCACGGTCGCCCCCAGGCGGATCTGGGCCCGGTCCCAGCAGTCGTCGTAGACATCGTGCCACATAAGAAGCACGATCTGAGCGTGGTCGTCATCCAAGGTGAGTTTGAAGCCATGGGAGAAGCTGACGGCGTCCACGATGGTACCCTCTACAGTGACCTCCTGACCTAAACGATCCTGCCCGATGGTCCCAATGGGGCTCAGACTAACCATGGGCGTCGGCGAGACCTCCTCTGTGACCAGGGCGGTCCGCGTGGGGACCGGTGACGGTTCCGGGGTCGGCATCGAGGTCGGTGAGACGTTGGGCGTTGGAGGCGTGGGCGCGTCGGGGAGCTTGGTTAGCCGCGGCGTCGCGGTCTCGGGCGATGCGGTGGCGAGGACGCGCACATCGTCTGCCAGCTCCGGTATCACCTCCAGCTCGCCCCGATACTCAGCCAGCTCGCCCTGCACCTCGATCTCGGCACCGGGCACTATCTCTGGAATAGTCCTCCTCAAGAAGGCCTCGTGCACGTCCTGCCAAAGGAGGACGGTGACAGCGCCGGTGCCGTCGTCCAGCGTTAGCTTGAGGCCCTTTGAGAAGGGGGCGAGAGCGGTGACGGTGCCGCGGAGGTCGACCCACGCCCCCGCATCCTCTGGAGATAGCTCCGTTACGAAGCGACTGGCAGCGATGGGCACCTTATCATCCAGAGAGCGGACGTCGGCCAGCGAAGCGGGGACGAGCTGAACCTTCCCGTGATAGCGTGAGACGGTCGCCACAACCTCCACCACCTGTCCAATCTTGAAGACAGGGGAACGAGAGCTGAGCGCGATGAGATCGTCGCTGAGGGCAACGTCGAGAGCTCCCGTTTCATCGCGAAGGGTGATCAAGGTGAGGCCGGGATAGGGCTCGACCACTTGGCGCACCTGACCGCGCACGCGCACGCGCCGATAGACCTGATCCGGCTCGATGGCCCCAAGCGGAGAGGCCTGCGGCTCGGCACGTGTGATGCTCACTTCCTGCGGGAGGTTGACGGTCAGAGAACGAAAGTCGTCCCGGACGCGCAGGGTGCCTGCCACGGCGACCTGGTCGCCCAGCGCCGGCAGACGGTCCGCCGCGATCAGGCTACGGGTCTCGTTCCGGTAGGACGAAACGTAGAGATCGCCGGTCTCGTCTGCGATCCAGAAGCCGAGATACTCGGTCTGGGGATTGTAAGAGGAAGCGCGTGTACAGCGGCCCTCAACACGAACATAGGCTAGGTTCATCGTCGCACCAATCTGTCCGATGGGGACGGTAGGGACCTCAGCTTGACTGGCGACCCACCAGAGAACGACCAGCCCTGCCGTGACCAGGGCGATGGTGGTGAGCTTGACGAGACGGATGGAGATGCGGCCTGTCATGCGAGCTCCGCAATATGGGCAGGCGTCACGAGGTCCCTCGACGTACTGACCACAGCTAGGGCAGTGGCTCATCGTGTAGCTCCTGGAAGAGGTTGCTTTGTACCAGCGCATCCCGACATCTAGGTGGGCGAGATGGTTTGCCTGATCCTCTGGCCTCTGGGGACGTCAGCCAACAGACCAGACAGTCGATAACGGAGTTTACATTAAGTCGGCCAGCTTGCCAAGCGACCGTTCGTCGTCGACGCGTGTGTCTTCGACGCATGAGCAGTTGACGCTGGACAGGCCAATGATACAATAGCGGTGTACGTTGTTTGGTGCATCATCGTTATCGCCAGATCGGAGCGAGCTCGGGCAAAGGAGTGAAATGAACCTACTGGTGGCAGCGGACATGGAAGGCGTCTCTGGGGTGGTCGACTGGGATCACGTGAACCCAGAGCACAAGGCGTACGCGCGTTTCCGCCAGCTGATGACGGCTGAGGTGAACGCAGCGGTGCGCGGCGCCTGCGACGCCGGAACCGAGACGGTGCTGGTCGCCGACGGGCACGCTCACGGGCGAAACATCCTGATCGAGGCCTTGGACCCGCGGGCGAGACTGCACTCGGGGTCCCCTTCGCCGCTGGCCATGGTCGCGGGCGTGGAGAGCGGGGTGGACGGGGCGCTGTTCATCGGATACCATGCGCGGGCAGGGACCGAGAGAGCGATTCTGGATCACACCTGGTCGAGCCAGCGGGTCGTCAACTTATGGCTGAACGGCGATTTGATAGGTGAGACGGGGCTCAACGCGGCGATCTGCGGGCATTTCGACGTGCCGGTGCTGATGGTCTCGGGCGATGAAGCCGTATGCAAAGAGGCCCGCGCGCTGCTCGGCGACATCGAAACGGTAGCTGTGAAGAAAGCGACGGGTCGGTCCGCGGCCAGCTGTCTGCCGCCGGAAGTTGCAGAGGAGCAGATCTACCAGGCGGCGCGACAGGCTGTGGCGCAGCTAAAAGAAGGCGACGGGCCGGCCTCGCTGTGCATCTCACCACCTATCACGCTGACCATCGAGTTCCCAAACTCGGAGATGGCCGATAGGGCTGCCCTCCTTCCGGACGCGGAACGCGAGGAGCGGCGGATCAGCTACCAGGCCGAGGACATGGTGACCGCGTTCAAGGCGATGCGCAGCGCGCTGGCCTTGGCGGGATGAGTCATGGGTATCGGTGGTGAGCACGGCCTGTAGATCGGGTATCTTTCTCTGCAGAGATTTTCAGCGTCACCTTGGGACCAAGACCTATGACTAAGAAGCGTAAAATCGACTATCCAACCTGTGAAAACTGCGGCGCCCCGATGCGCCTTGTGCTGGACCGTGAGTACTTCACCTGTGAGTACTGCGGGTCGTTTGCCTTCCCCAAGCCATCGCCAGACGGGGTGGTCCTGCTGGGGGAGAGAGGGGACATCGATTGTCCCGTCTGTGGCACAACCCTTTCGACGGCCTCGGTAGCGGAGGTGCGGGTTCTTCATTGCACAACGTGCCAGGGCGTCCTGGCCAAACAGGAGGCTTTCTCGACGATCGTCAAGTTCATGCGCGCTCAAGCGTCGGGGGAGCCCGACCCAACGCGGCCCCTGAACCAAGAAGAGCTGGAGCGGCAGGTGGCGTGCCCCATCTGTGGGCGAACAATGGATACCCACCCGTACTACGGGCCGGGCAACGTGGTGATCGACAACTGCGCGCGATGTAACGTGGTCTGGCTGGACTACGGCGAATTAGCCGTCATCCGCGATGCACCAGGACGCGATCGCGGGCGGGCGGATGATGCTAACTACAGCTTCATCGACGATCTGCTGGGATCGTGAGGAGCATCGGGATACGCGGAAAGGGGCAGATTATGGGGCTTTTGGACAGAATTACGTCCCTGTTCTCCGGGAGAGGCGTTGGGGAAAAGGATGTCTACCAAACAATCGTTCGCTGCTCCCGCTGCGGTGAGCAAATCCCGGTACGGGTCGATCTGCAGCGCGAGCTCACGCCGCAGTACGGCGAGAGAGAAGGCGCCTACTACGTCCGCAAAGGCGTGGTCGGCAGCGGCGAAAACCGCTGCTTCCAGACGATCGACGTGCGGCTGACGTTCGACGCTCAGAAGCGACTGATCTCGCGGGAGATCTCTGGTGGAACGTTCGTCGGTGACTAAGGCGTCGAGGGAGGGCAGGCGTAGCGCAAGGACTTGTTTTGCGACGAGGCCCGCGGATCACGGATATGCTCGGAACGATTAGGACGAAGCTTCGCACCAGCCACCGCGGATCGAAGATCCGCTGCGAGCAACGATGGAGAAGCTGCAGAAAAGGCTTCAGCTGCCTAGACCTCGTCTACAAGGGATCTGAACTCGTCGAAAGGGATGGCAGTGAGGGTCTCGGTGGTGCCGGCGCCGAAGGCCTGGGCCAAGAGCGCCACTCTGGTGGCCGTGTTGGCGTCGGGCGCCTCAAAGATGTGGAGGAAGTCATAGGGTCCGAGAAGGGCGTAGCTGGTGAGGCTATTGACCTCCGGATACCGTTCGGCCAGTTTCCGCTCGAAGCTCTGCACCCGCTCACCGAGCGACCTAACCTCGCCGGACGTAGACGGTGCTATCTTTGAGAGTAGTACGTACGTCGTCATAACGTTGACCTCCCCGAAGCTCGTGAAACTCAGTCGGCCCAAGCGGAATCGTCTGGCTGTGAGGACAAACTCCCTGTACCGATCAGGTGCTATGAGCGACCGAACTCGCGGGCCAACTGCTCCACGGTAAGATAGATCATAGTGGGCCGCCCATGGGGACAGGTGCGAGGGTTCTCACACTGCTCCAGGGCCCGGATCAGCTCACACATCTCTGATTGCTCAAGCACCTGACCGGCCTTGACCGCGGCCCGCTTGCATACCTGGCGCGCAACAGCCTCCTCAACAGGCATCGCCAGGGGCTGATCACCCGCCAGCAGGGCCGCGGCCACGTCCTCCAGCACCTTACCCGGCTCGTCCTCGGCGACGATGGTGGGTAGCGAGCGCACCAGCATCGTCGCCCCGCCGAAGGATTCCACCTCCAGACCGAGCGAGTCTAAGATTTCCAGGTGCTCCGCCAGCAGATCGGCAGCCTCGGCCCCCAACTCGACCAGGGCGGGCTCTAGCAGGGCCTGAGAGGCCACCTCGCTTCTCTCTCGCTGGCCGAGAACCTGCTCGAAGAGGACCCTCTCGTGCGCGGCGTGTTGGTCCAGTAGGACCATGCCCCGGGGGCCCTCGGCCACGATGTAGGTAGTGCCGAGCTGTCCGATGACTCGCAGCGGGGGGATACCCCCCTCCTCAGGATGGGCGGACAGATCGCCCTCAAGCTGCAACTGCCTCTCGTGTGTCCCCTCACCGCGCCCGAGACCTGCCAGCCGCTGGCGGCGGTTCCTTCCCGCGTGCTCCTCGGCTCCAACTCGAGGCCAGCTGCCATCGTCCGTGCTGCGGTCGCTTGAACGGGACATCTGGGGGATCGGTGCGCGCTCCTGCAACGTGCGGCGTACGGCTTTCTGCACAGCCCGGAAGACGACGTCGGCATCTCGAAAACGGACTTCAGCTTTGGTAGGATGAACGTTGACGTCCACATCCGAGGGCGGCATATCGACCATCACAACGGCCAGCGGATGGCGTCCGTTGGGAAGAAACCGGTGGTAGGCCTGGGTGATAGCATAGGTCAAGCTGGCGTCCTTGACCCAGCGCCCGTTCACGAAGACCGTTATGTAGGTCCGATTGGCGCGGTGAAAGGAAGGGGGGCCGATCAATCCCGAGACGTGAATCCCATCAAAGGGCTGGCCCTCAGACAGAATCTTGAGGGCCTCCTCCCCGACGTCGACGCCGTAAACCCCGACCAGTACGTCCCGCAGCCGACCACTGCCGGGCGACTGGAGGGCGTTCCGGCCACTGTGACTCAAGGTGAAGCGAAGCTCTGGATAGGCCATCGCGTAGCGGGTCACCCAGCGATCGATGTGCCGGCGCTCGGTGCGATCGGTGCGAAGGAACTTGCGTCGCGCAGGGACGTTGAAGAAGAGATTCTCGACGGTGACCGCGGTTCCAGGTGGCCGTCCCACCTCACGGCGGGTGACGACCTCGCCGCCCTCAAGCCGAAGCAGCGTGCCCACTGCCTCGCCCTCAGCTCGCGTGGCAAAAGTGATCCGGCTCACGGCAGCGATGGAGGCCAGTGCCTCTCCCCGGAAGCCCAAGGTGGTGATGGCGGTGAGATCCTCCTCGGTCACGAGTTTGCTGGTGGCATGACGATGGAGGGCGAGCTCGACCTCGCCGCGAGGTACCCCAGAGCCGTCGTCCACAACGCGGATGAAGCTCTTCCCCCCGTTGCGTGCCTCAACTTCGATGACCCTGGCACCGGCGTCGATGGCGTTCTCAATCAACTCTTTGACAACCGACGCTGGTCGCTCTACCACTTCTCCGGCGGCGATCTTTGAGACCACGTGGTCGGGCAATACACGAATTGGCATAGGCAGCCTCCGACGATGATTGTATCACACAAGCCTCCTCGGGCAAGATGCTGGCCCTGGCGGAGGACGCATATCGAGCGCTCCGGCGTTTGCCAAATCAGTCCAGTTGTACTATGATGAGGTCAACTTAACCAGAGAATCTAATAGGAAACACGAGGGTGTTATGTTAGACAATTTCTTTCAACCCGAATCAGTCGCTGTGATTGGTGCATCGCGCGATCCGGAGAAACTTGGCTATGCCGTCCTGGACAATCTCCAGAAGGGGGGATTCGAGGGGAAGCTCTACCCCATCAACCCCAAGGCCGACGAGATCCTGGGATTGGACGTCTTTGCGTCGGTGCTAGATATCCCTGACCCGGTGGATATGGCCGTGATCGTCGTGCCATCGAAGATCGTGCCCCACGTCCTCAAGGAGTGTGGGGAGAAGGAGATCTCCAGTGTCGTGATCATCACCGCTGGTTTCCGAGAGGCGGGGCGAGAGGGCCTTGAGCGGGAACAGGAGTTGATCGAGATCGCGGAGGAATACGGCCTACGTCTCATTGGCCCCAACTGTCTGGGGGTGATCGACACCGAGACGCCTCTGAACGCCACCTTCGCCGCCGGCATGCCGCCTGGCGGCCCGATCGCGTTTATGTCCCAATCCGGCGCCCTGGGTACGGCGGTGCTGGACCTGGCGATGGCAGGTCGGATCGGTTTCTCCAAGTTCGCCAGCCTGGGCAACAAGGCTGATGTCAGCGAGACGGACCTGCTGCGAGCCTGGGGTGACGATCCCAACTCAAACGTGATTCTGATCTACGTCGAGGGGCTCCCCGACGGTCAGGAATTCATGGACGTGGCGCGGGAGGTGACGCGGAATAAACCTGTCGTGGCTATCAAGTCCGGTGTGACGAAGTCGGGCTCACGGGCGGTCTCTTCCCACACCGGGAGTCTGGCCGGTTCCGAGGAGGCGTACAAGGCCGCCTTCAAGCAGATCGGCGTCACGCGGGCCACATCGATGGAGCAGTTGTTCGATTACGCGTTGGGTTTCGCCTACCAGCCCTTCCTAGAGGGGAATTGCATCGGGATCGTCACCAACGCCGGTGGCCCGGGCATCCTGGCCACGGACGCGGTGGAGCACGCCGGCCTGGAGATCCCGCGGTTGAGCCGAGAGACCGTCAGGGCCCTCAATGACTACCTGCCCGGTGCGGCCAGCGCGGCCAACCCGGTAGACGTGCTTGGAGATGCGATGGCAGATCGTTACGAGCACGCCATTGAGTTGGTGTTGGATGATCCGAAGGTGGATGGCCTGATCGTGATTGTCACGCCACAGGCGATGACGGAGATCGAGAAGACGGCGCACGCGGTGGGCCGGATGTCGGAGGAAGCTGACAAACCGATCCTGGCGTGCTTTATGGGCGAAGCCCGGGTTGACGCCGGGGTGCGCGTGCTACGCGAGTACGGCGTGCCCAACTACCCCTTCCCCGAGCGCGTTGCAGCAACCCTGGCAGCGATGGACGCCTACCGGACGGAGAAGGAGCGAACCATCTTCGAGCCGGAACCGTGCGAGGTCTGCAAGCCACCGGTGGAGAAGTTGTTCGCCCGGGTGCGCGAGGAAGGGCGAGCGTCGATCGGCGACACCGAGGCTCGGGAGGTCTTGGACGCCTACGGCTTCCCCGTACCAGAATCGCACCTGGCGGAGACGCCGGAGGAAGCGGTAGAGAGGGCGGAGGAGATCGGCTACCCGGTGGTGCTCAAGGTGGCCTCGCCGGACATCCTGCACAAGACAGACGTGGGCGGCGTGAAGCTCGATCTGGACTCGCCGACGGACGTGAGAGACGCCTTTGACCTGATCGTCTACCGTGCCAGCCGCTACATGCCCGATGCGCGCGTGTGGGGGTGTCTGGTCCAGGAGATGGTGACGAGCGGCCGCGAGATACTGGTGGGTATGAACCGAGATCCCCAGTTCGGCCCTCTGGTCGCCTTTGGCCTGGGTGGCATCTACGTGGAGGCCCTGAAAGATGTCGCTTTCCGCGTAGCTCCTTTCAGTCGGAAGGAAGCGGAGGAGATGATCCACGAGATCCGCTCCTACCCGCTGCTGGCCGGCGTGCGCGGTGAGGCCCCCGCAGACCACGAAGCGATGATCGACGCACTGATGCGCATCAGCCAGCTAGTCACGGATTTCCCGGAGATCGTAGAACTCGACATCAACCCGCTGACAGTCTTTGAGGAAGGCCGCGGCGCTATGGCGATCGACATGCGCCTGGTGCTCTCCTCGTAAACGAGTGGAGCGATAGTGCTGGACATCCCCCCATGGAGCCAAGCGTCCAGCCGAGAGTCTTTGTCTACCCGCATGATGGGATAAACGCCATCCCGGGGCAAACACCATCTCGGGGAAAGCATCACCCCGGGGACAGACGTCATCTTGGGGATCAACGCCATCCCTATGAAAGGAGCAAGTTATGAAGGCTTTGTACATCACATCGATCGAGCCCTTCTCCGGAAAGACGGCCGTATGCCTGGCGCTTGGACGGCGATTCAAGCAAGAGGGCTATGAGGTGGGCTATTTCAAGCCGCTATCGACGCAACCGTGGGAACCGGTTCCGGGTCGAGCCGCAGACGAGGACGCAGACTTCGTCCGGCGTACGTTAGATCTGCCAGAATCCACAGAAGACCTGATCGGCGTTCTGCTGACGCCCTCCCTCGCGCGAGAGATGCGCTGCGGCTGCGCTGAGCGCGATCTGATGAGCGAGATGCGGGCAGCGTATGAGAAGATCCAGGATAAGGACATCATCCTGGTCGAGGGTGGAGGCTCCCTCCGAGAGGGTGTCAGCCTAGGGCTCGATCCCAAGTCGGTCACGGAGATGCTCGACCTACAAGCTCTGGCCATCATTCGCTATCATAATCGCGTCAACCAGGGCGATGACTGCATAACGGCCTATCGGCGGCTGTATGACCAGCTACTGGGCACGATGATCAACGCCGTGCCGAAGCGGGAGCAGAAGCTGTCTGAGAAAATCTGCACCCCGTGCCTGGAGAAGCAGGGTATTCGCGTCCTGGGCACCATCCCCTTCCAAGAAGAGCTCCAAGCGATCAGCGTAGATGAGCTGGCGGAGGTGCTGAATGCTGATTTCCTGGCCCTTCCCGAGAAGCGAGACGTGCTGATCGAGCGCCTCATCGTGGGAGCTATGGGGGTGGATCAGGCGCTCCCGCGTATCCGCCGCGTCTCCGGGGCCAAGGCCTTGATCACGGGCGGCGACCGCTCGGACATGCAACTCGTCGGGCTGGAGGCGGCGACGCGCTGCCTGATCCTAACCGGCAACCTGCGGCCGATGCCAGAGGTCCTACGCCGGGCCGAGGAGATCGGCGTGCCGGTGCTGCTCGTGCGTCAGAACACGTTAGAGACGGTAGAGGCAATCGAGGCGGTGTTTGGCAAGACGCGCCTGGGGCAGGAATCAAAGCTGAAGCAGTTTGAGACCCTCTTCGCTGAGAACTTCGACTTCGACCGTCTGTACGAGCTGATGGGTCTCTGATAGCAGTCTCTTTCGCGGTCAGATGGTTCGGCGGGTATGGGACCTGCCCTACAGGCGTTAGAGAAAGAAGCTCCTACGCCTGGTGGATAGCTCATCTTGAGCCGCTTGAGCCAAGACGAACAGCTCTATGGGAGCGGTTCGGTTGAAGTGGCTCTAGGAGAGCGGCTGTAAGAGAGCGGCTCTCTTGGAGCCGGGGAGATAGTGAGTACAAAGCCGCCAGACGACGGATTGGGTCCGGATGGAGCGCGGGGCTATGGAGTGAACGGTTAGAGCTGGACAGCACGGCCCCGCGACGAACGAGAGGTGAGTAGCGAAAGGAGGAAGCATGATTACGACTGAGATAGATGCCATCTTTGCTCGCGAGATTCTGGACTCCCGTGGTAATCCCACCGTGGAGGTCGAGGTTATTCTCGCAGATGGGACCTGGGGCCGCGCCGCGGTGCCCTCCGGTGCATCGACGGGCGTCTATGAGGCGCTGGAGCTCCGCGATGGCGACGAGGACCGCTATGGCGGCAAGGGCGTGCAGCAAGCTGTGTGCAACGTCAACACCGCTATCGCCCCGGAGCTGATAGGATGGCCAGTGACGGACCAAGTGGGCATCGACACTCATATGTTGGAGATGGACGGCACGGCCCACAAGGAGCGCCTGGGAGCGAACGCTATTCTGGGCGTCTCACTGGCCGTGGCCAAGACGGCGGCCAACGCCCTGCAGCTGCCGCTGTACCGCTACATCGGTGGGGTCCACGCCCACGTGCTGCCGGTGCCGATGATGAACATCCTCAACGGTGGCAAGCATGCCATAGACGGGCCCGATCTACAGGAGTTTATGGTGATGCCGGTCGGCGCGCCGACCTTCGCCGAAGCCCTGCGCTGGGGAAGCGAAGTGTACAGCGCGCTGAAATCCGTCCTGAAGGCCCGTGGCAAGTCGACCGGAGTGGGCGACGAAGGCGGCTTCGCCCCGAGCTTGAAAGCGAACGAAGAGGCCATCGAGGTGATCTTGGAGGCGGTTGAGAAAGCAGGCTACGAGCCTGAAGAGGAGATCTGCATTGCGTTGGATCCCGCAGCCAGCGAGTTCTTCGAGGATGGCAAGTACGTGCTGAAGAAAGAAGGGCGTGATCTCACGGGCGCTGAGATGGTCGACTTCTACGCTGATTGGGTGGATAAATACCCAATCATCAGCATCGAAGATGGCCTGGACGAGGACGATTGGGACAGCTGGGTGGTGATGATGGAGCGCCTGGGGGATAAGATCCAGATTGTGGGCGACGACCTGCTGGTGACGAACACCAAACGGGTTCAGAAGGCGATCGACCTGGGAGCTTGCAACTCGTTGCTGTGCAAGGTGAACCAGATCGGATCGCTCAGCGAGGCCATCGCGTCGGTGCAGTTGGCCCAGCGATCAGGCTGGACCGCGGTAGTATCCCATCGCTCGGGCGAGACGGAGGATGCGACCATCGCAGACCTGGCCGTGGCGCTCAACACAGGCCAGATCAAGACCGGAGCGCCGTGTCGCTCGGAACGGGTGGCCAAGTACAACCAGCTGCTGCGGATTGAGCAGGAGCTGGGCGAAGCAGCCGACTACGCGGGTATGGAAGCTTTCACAAACCTGCGCTAGGCGGGGCTAGCGTCACTGGATGTCCGGTGAGCTGACTCCCCTTCGCCGCAAAGCATCGCCACATACGGCCATTAGCCCCGCAGCTTGCCGATCGCTGCGGGGCGTTCTGTATTGCTGTTATCGAGAGGGGGTAGTATGACCACGAAGCTTACCAAGTCACGCACGAAGATCGTGTGCACTATCGGACCGGCAACCGAGAGCCCCGAGACGATGCGCGCTCTGATGCAAGCTGGGATGAGCTTTGCACGTATCAATTTCTCGCACGGTGATCACGCCACCCATAGGGAGACCATCGCCAGACTAAGACGCGTTGCAGAAGAGGAGAGGTGTCTGGTGGGCGTCATCGCTGATCTCCAGGGGCCGAAGTTGCGCGTCGGAGACATCGAGGACGAGCCTATCGAGCTGCGTCGGGGAGAGATCGTGACCCTTTCCACCGCGCCTCACTCCGGTTCGGAGACGGAAATCCCAGTGCCCCATCCACAATTGCTTCGCGACCTTAACTCCGGTCAGACGATCCTCCTGGACGACGGGAACCTGGCCTTGATGGTTGAGAGGCACAGGAGTGGCGGGGCTTTGGAGGCGCGGGTCGTCACAGGAGGGCGGCTGACCTCCCACAAAGGGATCAACGTGCCAGGGGCTAAGCTAAGCTTCTCATCTCTGACCGAGAAGGACAAGGAGGACGCCAGGTTTGCCCTGGAACAAGGTGTGGACTACTTCGCCTTCTCGTTCGTGCGCCGGGCAGCTGACGTCCGTGAACTGCGGCACTACCTCCGGGCCCAAGGGGCAGAGGCGCCATCCATCATCGCCAAGATCGAGAAGCCAGAGGCCCTGTCGGACTTCGACACCATCTTGGCCCACGCCGATGGGATCATGGTGGCCCGAGGCGATCTGGGCGTGGAGACACCGGCCGAGGAAGTTCCCTTCCACCAGAAGAACCTTATTCGTAGCTGCAACCGGGCCGGGAAACCTGTGATCACCGCGACGCAGATGCTGCAATCGATGATAGAGCACCCCCGCCCAACCCGGGCGGAGGCCTCGGACATCGCCAACGCTATTCTCGACGGCACCGACGCCGTGATGCTCTCTGGCGAGACCGCTATCGGGAACTACCCGGTCAGGTCGACGGAGACCATGGCGGCGATCTGTGCCAACGCAGAGGCTCATCTACCCCACAGCCGACTGGTCGAGTGTGCTGAGGCGTGCAACGAAGTGATCACGGAGGCCATCAGCTCAAGTGCCGTAGCCATCGCCAACGAGGTCGACGCCCGGGCGATCATCACTGCGACGATGTCGGGCACGACGGCGAGAATGGTGGCTCGTCATCGGCCATGTGTACCGATCGTAGCCGTGACGCCCAACGAGAGAACACTCTACCGACTGGCTCTCGTCTGGGGCGTGGTGCCGGTGAAGGTTGATCAGTTCAAGACCACGGACGAGATGGTGGAGATGATGGTTCAAGCCGCTCGTCAGGAAGGGCTGGTGGCTTGGGGGGACTGTGCTGTGCTTACTGCCGGGATCCCCTTCGGTCAGGGGAAGAAGACGAACATGCTCAAGGTCCAGGTGATAGGCGAGAGTGAGAGGGTGTAGCAGTGACTCAGGCCAGGAAGCCTGGCCTAGACGGCCGCGGGCGCAACGTCCTCTTCTTCAACTTCTTCCTCCGCAGAGGAAGGCACGGGTTCAACAACCTGGGGGGTGACGCTAGCACCACAGTAGGGACAGAGGGACCAATGGAGCCGCAGTGGCTCGCCGCACTCAGGGCAGGCCTTCTTGAGGCGTGTATGACAGTCAGGACAGTAGAGGTAGCTGGCGTCCACGCGTAGCCCACAGCCCGGACACTCCTCCGGCTCTTCAATGGCCTGTAGCAGGGCCTCCTGCTCGAGAGAGTGCTCGTAGGCTTCCTCCAGGGTCTCGCGGGGACGGAGCATGAGGTAGACGACCAACCCAATGACGGGCAACACGAGCACCAAAAGAGTAGCCAGGATCTGGGCCAGGATGTCGCGAGAGCGAGCTCGGATGTCGCGGAACGTCCAGATGGCCATCCCGCCCAATAGGGCTACGAGCACACCACCACAGATCGTGGATAGGATCGTCAAATAAGTAGGGATGTTCTCCAGAAGGCTCTCCATCGATCAGCACACTCCTTGATTGGTCCGTATCGATTCAAGGGCGATATTATACCATCGGTCGGAGCATCAGCAAGCCTCAGCCGATTCGCACGGCGCGACGATTGCCCGTGTGCTCCCAGTGGATGTGCGATCTACCAGAGTGGTTGCAAAGCCACCACAGTGGACATCGGCTGGTAGCGCCGAATGGGAGGTGGCGTGGGGCGCAGACCCGCTGGGAGTGTTGAGCTGGTGAGAGCTCTGATTGGCATGTGGAGGGCATTGCTAGACTGGCTAGATGTGAGTGCCGAGGCGAACGATCATCTCTAGAAACTCGATGAGGAATCGACCCGTCTGCGCTGGAGGAACCGCCTGGCGAAGAAGACGA
Source organism: uncultured Anaerolineales bacterium (assembly GCA_964514285.1). Taxonomy (GTDB): domain Bacteria; phylum Chloroflexota; class Anaerolineae; order B4-G1; family B4-G1; genus SKLM01. The sequence continues at coordinate 71,952 of CAZEQC010000001.1, forward strand.
CGACAACGAGAATCACCACGATCAGAGCTGCTTTTTCGTAGCGACTGACCCACACGCTGACTAACTCCCAGCCTCGGCCCAGCAGATAGCCAGCAAGAGCCAGCAGAAAACTCCACATAGCCGTCCCGACAGCGGTGTAGGCCCCGAAGTACCCCAAGTGCATCTCAGCAATACCGGCTGGGATGGAGATCAGGCTGCGGACGATCGGGACCATACGTCCGAAGAAGATCACCTTCTCACCGTAGCGGTCGAACCAATCCAAAGCCCTGTCGAAGTCTGCCTCCGATAGCATCAGCCACCGGCCAAAGCGACGGATCAGCACCCGGACCCGTTGCTCGCCGAAGAGGTAACCGAGGAGATAGAAGACCAAAGCGCCAGCCACGGAGCCCACGGTTCCCATAGCCGTCACACCAAGAAGGGTGAAGCGGCCCTGGAGGGCCAGACTGCCAGCCAGGGGAAGGATAACCTCGGACGGGATAGGTGGAAAGACGTTCTCCAGAAACATAACCAAGACGAGTCCTGGGTATCCCATGGTACTCACAACAGTCTGCGCCCAAGTTACAACGGTGTCGATAAGCTCGCCTAATCCCATAGGTATCGTATTCCGTAACTGTTCACCTGCTGCTCCCAGCGGATCCGTGATCCGCGGTCTTGGGCGCGAAATCGCCGGATTGCAAATCCGGCTAGAGCATGAGAGCCACAAGGTGAATAGGTAACGTATTCCTAAACCTGACAAATGGCCTCAACGCCCCATCTGGATCGATGCTTTCGGGCCTGCTTCGCACCTGCAAGCGGCGTGCGATTATACCATCAGCTGGAGAGAGCGCAAAGGCTTGACAACGCTCATCGGCTATGGTATCCTCCCAATTCGCTAGGGTCCAGTTCCTATGCATCGTGGTTGAGATAGGACCATCCCGGACCCAACGCCAAGCTTTGATGGCGGACCTGAGGACACCCCATCAAAGCCTTAACAACTATCGATCGAGGCTCTCCAACGCCACCACTGCCCTCAAACGAAGCTGACCACTAAAGAGCTGTCGGAAATGGACGAACTCGGGAGGAGAGGTCTAGATAGATGGAAGGACCTTTAAGCGACCTGTCACACGACAAGGTGTAGGATGTCCAATCATCGACAAGGCGCGGAGAGCTGAGGCATCGGAGGGCAAAGACCCGGAGGGGGATACGGTGAAGCAGATTGAACCGAGCGGTTATTACTACCCCAACTTGATTGCGCGAATCTACCTTGAGGCGATGGAAGAGGTGATGGGCAGAAATGGCTTGAACGCCGTCCTGAACTTAGCAGCGCTCTCCCACCTGATAGGAAACTATCCACCCCGGAACCTGCGGAAGGAGTTTGACTTCGCAGACTATTCCGCTCTCAACGGGGCGCTGGACGAGCTTTACGGCCCCCGAGGTGGTCGAGGACTTCAGCTCCGCGCCGGTCGTGCCTCCTTTGCCAGAGGGCTTCAAGGGCTAGGGGCGCTTTCAGGGGTGGGGGATCTCGCCTTCAAGATCTTACCCCTCTCAGCCAAGCTGAAAGCTGGCATACCAGCTATGGCCAAGGTCTTCACCCAGGTCAGCGACCAAGAGAGTACAGTTGAGGATCGCGGTGACTTCTACGCCTACATCATGGACCCATGTCCCGTCTGCTGGGGCCGCCAGGACGACCGGCCGATTTGTTTCGCCGGAAAAGGGCTGTTGGAGGAAGGTCTTCATTGGGTCAGTGGTGGCCGGAAGTTCCGCGTGAATGAGATCGAATGTGTGGCCATGGGAGACCCGAACTGCACCTACGCCATCTACAAGGAGCCCATCGGGTAACTCAGCGATGTCCCGCAGAGCGACGCTGTCCCACATTCTGGTCGTGGAGGATCAGCCCTCCACAGCCGATATGCTCGCATCCTACTTTGACTCTCAGGGGTACCAGGTGGACACCGTCCTCTGGGGAGAGGACGCGCTGGCCTTCGTCAAGGAGACGCTCCCCGACCTGGTGGTACTGGACATCCACTTACCAGACATGGACGGCTACGAGATCTGTCGCCGTCTGCGGACCCACGATCGCACGAAGCATATTCCGATCATTTTCTTGACCAAGAAACAGAAGCTAAGTGCCAAGCTTAAAGGATTGGAGTTGGGGGCTGTAGACTACGTCACGAAGCCTTTCGACATCCAGGAGCTTCAGCTGCGGGTGCGCAACGTGCTGCAGCGTTCACGAAATAAGCATCCCCACCACAATATTACGGATCTGCCTATGACCTCGCTGGTCGATGAGCAGCTGAGCCAACTGGTAGGTCGGGCCGACTGGGCGGTGCTTTCTGTGAACCTGGAAGGCCTGAGGGCGTTTTCGGAGACCTACGGCTTCGTGGCACGTGACGATGTGATGCGTTGTGTAGCGGCTATCCTTACCCACGTTAGGGACGATCTAGCGCCCGGTGCATTCGTTGGTCATTTGGCTCCCACCGAATTCTTGATCATCTTGAAGCCGGGTCAGGTAGAGGCCGTGGAGCAAGCCCTGTCGACGCGCCTGGAGGAGGCACTTTCTTTCTTCTATCCCCACGCTGACCGCCAGGAGCAAATGTCGAGTCTGCCACTGGGTATCTTGACCTATCAGCTCAGCCCTGCCGGCGGAGCGCTCGCTAGCGTGGCGGAGATCAAGGCATCGCTGATGGATGCCCGGCAAGGTCGGCTCTTGAGCAGAACCTAGCGGGAGACCGCCTTCTAGTCAGGAGGTCTCATACGCAACCTTATGACGGCGTTGACGCTCAAGCACGATTGGACCCCTCTGTGAAACCAACTATTGTCATTCCCACGTACAACGAGGCAGGTAACGTGAGGCCAATGGCGGATGCGCTCCTGGCTCTGAACCTGCCGGATCTCGACATCCTGATTGTCGACGATGAATCCCCGGATGGCACAGGACGTATCGCTGACCAGCTGACAGTTGAGCATCCTGGGCAGATTCACGTCCTTCATCGTACAGGCCAGAGAGGCCTGGGACGGGCTTACATCGATGGGTTTCGTTGGGCCCTGGCGCACGGTGCGGAGGCAGTGGCCCAGATGGATTGTGACTTCTCCCACGCGCCCAAAGACGTGCCGCGACTGTTGGCGCACCTAGTGGATTACGATGTGGTCATCGGCTCCCGCTACGTCGAAGGGGGGCGAACGGACGACGAGTGGGAACTGAGACGCGTCCTGCTCTCTTGGTGGGCCAACCTATACACCAGGCTGATCCTCCAGTCCCCGATTCGCGACATCACCGCTGGCTTCAAAGCCTGGCATCGAAGGGCGCTGCTGGGCATCGACTTGAGTGTGATCCGCTCACAGGGCTACGTCTTCCAGATCGAAATGGCCTACGTGGCGAGCCAACTGGGCTACAGCACGCTTGAGATCCCCATCTACTTTGAAGATCGGCAGATTGGGGAATCGAAGATGACCATGCCGGTCAAGGTCGAAGCCGCGCTGGGCGTCTGGCAAATCTGGTGGCGCCATCATCATCTGCGACCGAGCGACCGTCAGACTCCATGACCGGCCGCGACGGTCCCTTCCGTCTGCCCGACCTGGGCGTTCTCCTTCTCCTGCTCCTTCTTCCACTTCTGCTATTCGGCTCGGTGGTCTGGGGCTCCAAGACCATGCTGCCGGCGGACATCCTCTACACTTTCCAGCCCTACAAGGCAGCTGCAGCTGACTTCGACATCTCATATCCTCATAACCACTTGTTAGCCGACCTAATCCTAGAGAACTACCCCTGGAAGCGCTTTATCAACGAGGCGTTCCGTTCCCGTCAACTCCCACTATGGGATCCCTATATCTTCTCCGGACATCCGTTCCTAGCAAACGGTCAGCACTCAGCGCTCTACCCGCTCAACGTCATCTTCTACGTGCTCCCCATCTGGCGTGCCTACGGGGTCTTCACGTGGCTGCAGCTTGGGTTGGCCGGGGCCTTTGCCTATCTTTTTGCCCGGATCCTGGACATCGGACGGCTGGGAGGGCTGATCGCGGGCATCACGTACCAGTTCAGCGGCTTTATGATCGTCTCGGTGGTGCACCCGATGATCATCGCTGGAGCGTCCTGGCTGCCCTTCATCCTGGCGATGGTCGAACTGGTGATCCAGCAGCGACCGGCACTAAGGGGACGGCCCGCGTCCCTGCCCTGGACCTTGCTGGGAGCAGCAGGCCTGGGCTGCCAGACGCTGGTCGGGCACGCTGAGAACACCTACTTCGTTCTGTTGGTGACGGGGTTTTACGCAGCCTGGCGCCTGGGAGGCATCTTCCTATCGAAGTCGCCCTCGTCCGCGTCGGATCGAGGACCGTCTATAGCGAGAGATGACTCAGACTGGATAGCCGAGCCGGCCTCGCGAACCTGGGGAGACGCTGTGACGGCCATCAGCCGACCGGCGGCGTGGCTGACCTTGATGGTGGCGCTGGGATTGGCCCTGGGAGCCGTCCAGTTGGTGCCGCTGTATGAGGTGGTCTCCACTAGTTTTCGAGGTGGGGAGGAGGCAGCCAGCCTCCAGCAGGTGCTGTCGTGGGCCTACCCGCCCCGTCGTCTGATCGCCTTTGCCATCCCCAACTTCTTCGGTAATCCGGCTCATCATACTTATTTTGATCTCTTCTCCTGGCAGCAGGTCGCAGCTCCACAACGCGGGGATGGTCGATACATCTACTGGGGCGTCAAGAACTACGTCGAGGGGGGAGCGTACCTGGGCTTGCTCCCTGTCCTTCTAGCGATTCTGGCGGTTGCATCGTGGTTGGGTGGCCGAATAGAGAGTTTTGGGAGGGCTGGAAACTCGCCATCCCTGTGCGCCGAAGAGAATGATCGACCTATATGTAGGTCGGGTTTCAATGCCCGACGCAGGAGCGTTCAATCGATCATTCCCTTCTTCATCGTGCTCTCCTTGTTCTCTTTAGGCTGCATCTTCGGCACGCCGCTCTACGCCGTGGTGTACGCGCTTCCTTTTCTCAAGCAGTCCCATTCCCCTTTTCGCTGGGTTTTTCCCTTGACGATGTGCGTGGCCGTGCTGGCTGGATTTGGCGTTGAGCTGGTGCGGCGGAGTGGAGCCGAACCGGAGCAAAGGGGAGAGCGCGCCGGTCGGGTTTCCAAACCCGATGGAGGGCCAGAAGAGACCATAGGAGAGGTTCCCATACCTAACGTAGAAACAGAGGGAACCGTTGATCGAACACCCGCATCCGACAGAGGGGCCTCCGCTTCCTTGAGAACCTTGTTCCTCTTGAACGCGTCTTCGTCATTGGTGTCGGTCCTCGCTGGCCTGGCCTTTTGGGGCGGTCTAGGGACGTTGTTTAGCCTCGGTCTCAGCCGTGTCCTCTTCCCCCAGATCGAGCCGGTGATCGAGCGCGCATTCCTAGCACTGGCGGGAGCACCGACGGCGTTCCCTGACCATCGGGCGTTCTATTCCTACGAGGCCCAGTGGATCGCGCTCTTCGGCCTGCTGCTCACGGGCAGCGGCATCGTGCTGCGGGTGAGCCGTTGCCCCATCTCTTTCCGTAAGAGGCCAGTGTGGGAGATCGCCGCCGTAGGGCTGCTGGTGCTCGATATGATCGCCTTCGGCCACGGCTTCCATCCGGCTGTCGATCCGGCGCTGCTGGACTACGTTCCGCCGGTGGTCGATTTCCTGAAGGATCAAGCTCCACCCTGGCGTTACGCCACCTTCACGCCGCCGGGCACTGGGGAGACTATGAAGGCGAACACGGGCATGTTTTACGATATGCAGTGCGTGGCAGGCTACGACTCCCTCTTCAGCGACCAGTACCGCGACACGATGACGCTAATCGAGGAGCAGGATCAGGTAGCTTACAATCGGATCGCGCCCTTCCGAAGGTGGTCGAGCCTGGACAGCCCGCTCACGGATCTGCTCAACGTGAAGTACGTCATCACCGAGGTAGAGATCCCCAACCCGAAATACGAGCAGGTCTACCGGGATGAAGCGGTGCGTGTCTATGAAAACCTGGGGGCCATGCCACGGGCCTTCACGCTGCCCACATCGGCGACGGTGGAGACCGAAGACTTTGGCTCAGCGGTGCAGACCTATGATCCACGCCACTACGTGATCGTAGAGGACGGGGATGCGCCTGACGACGCCACAGCTAGCACGCCGTCGGCGCAGGCGGTGACCTCCTACGCCCCTAATGAGGTGTTCATCGATGCGGACGTGAGGGAGCCGAGCTGGCTGATCCTGGCCGACGCCTTCTTTCCCGGTTGGAAGGCCTTCTTGCGTCCACGAGGGTCGACGGAAGCCAATGAAGAGGAGCTAGAGATCCACCGGGTGAACGGGACGATCCGCGGCGTACGCCTGGAGGAGCCAGGGGCGTGGACGGTGCGCTTCAACTATAGCCCCAACAGCGTGAAGGTGGGGGCTTTCATCAGTTTCATCGCCGGTATGACGCTGCTCTTCCTAGCCGGCCTCTATCTGTGGCGCTTCTTTTACGTGGCGTCCGAGGAGGCTAACACCGCTAAGCGGGTAGCGAAGAACTCGGTGGCCCCCATTGTCTTGAACTTCTTCAACCGGATCATCGATTTCGCCTTCGCCGCCCTGATGGCCCGCATCCTGGGGCCGGCCGGCATGGGGCGCTATTTCACGGCAGCCAATATCTACCTCTGGTTCGACACGCTGGCTAACTTCGGGCTGGACATGTATCTGATCCGCGAGGTGGCGCGCCAGCGGAGTCGGACACGCCAGGTCTTTCTCAACACAACCCTATTGCGGCTGCTGCTCTTCATCGCTGTGATACCCGTTTTGGCCGGCTTCCTGGCGGGCCGACAGGCGCTGCAGAACCCTCTGACCGAGGAGACGTTGTGGGTCGTGGCTCTGCTGTATGCGGGGCTGCTTCCAGGCACTATGGCGAACAGCTTGACGGCGCTCTTCCGGGCCTTCGAGAAACATGAATACCCAGCCGCGATCCAGACGGTGACGACGATCATCAAGGTGACCTTAGGGACGTTGGCCCTGGTGGGAGGATTAGGGATCGTGGGCTTGGCCGGGACGTCCATCCTGACGAACCTGGCAACGATGACCATCCTGGCTGCGCTGGCCTGGCGCTTGATCTGGCGCAAGCTTCCTCGGGCGGAGATCCATCTGGCAGGACCTACATGGTCTTGGCAGCGCGGGATAAGACGGCTGCCCGTCATGCTGGCCGCCAGCTGGCCACTGATGGCGTCCCTGCTGCTCCAGTCGCTCTTCACCGGGGCGAACGTGGTGTTGCTCCAGTACTTCCAAGGCGACGACGCCGTCGGATGGTACAATGCTGCCAGCAAGTGGGTGATGAACATGCTGAACATCATTCCCTCCCTGTTCACGTTCGCCGTCTTCCCGGTACTCTCCCGGCAGGCCGCCGAGGACCGAGGCCGATTGCGACGCTCATTTCAGCTCTCGGCCAAGCTTCTGACGATAGTGGCCCTGCCGACCGCTGTGACGATCGCGCTGATGGCCAGGCCTATGGTGTGGCTACTGAGTGGGCCGCAGTACCTGCCCCAGGGAGCCATAACGCTGCGTCTCTTGGTCTGGTCGATCCTCTTCGGTTGGATCAACAGCCTGACGAACTACGTCCTGATTGCGCTGGATCGCCAGCGGCATGTGGTCTGGGCCTCAGCTGCGCGGGTGGCCTTCGCCGTAGTGGCGAACGTGGTCCTGGTGCCACGGTTCAGTCAGGGCGGCGCGCCGCCAGTGGCCTCGGCGTGGATCATCATCGGGGGAGAGCTGATCCTGACGCTTCTTTTTGCGGTCGATCTGCACCGTCACCTGGGGGACGTGGCATGGGCGGAGATCGCAGGGCGGCCAGCGGCGGCCGGGATGGCGATGGGCACGGTAGCATGGCTGCTAGGGAGCTACAGCCAGCCCCTGGCGCTGCTGTTGAGCCTGGTCATCTACGTGGTGTTGCTGGTGCTCATACGGGCCCTGACGGCGGAGGAGCGGGAGCGTCTCGCGGCCCTTCTGCCGGTGCCCCTTCGCCGGGTGATGGAAGGCCTGGGGGATTGAGCGAAGGAAGGCGTTACACAGAGGGCGCCAAGCAGGCCCGGAGCGGCACGGAGAAGGGCGATAATGGAAACGGCTGGCGGCCTGAGTGAGGAACGGCGGTGCACTGAGGGCACGGCGTTGACATAGGGAGGCATGGAGAGCGTGGGGGAGGAGGGTAGAGAGGGGGCTATGTCGAATACTGCTGTCCAGTCTCTGAGGATTCTCTGGGGGCGTTTGGTCGAACAGGGGGGACGCGTAACCTTACTGTGGGCCATCGACCACGTCGTGCGCATCGTCACCGGCGCGCCGGTGCAGAGCATGAGCGAGATCACGCCACAGCTACACGTGGGGGGGCAGTACCGTCAGCGCGGATGGGGACGCCTGGGAGCGCGGGGGATCACGGCGGTGGTCAATCTCCGGATCGAGTTCGACGATGAGGCAGCGGGCATCGCACCGCGGCGCTACCTCTACCTCCCGACGGTGGACGACACCCCACCGTCGCTGGAGCACCTGCGTCAGGGGGTGGACTTCATCGCGGAGGAGACGGAACGTGAGGGCGGCGTCTACGTTCACTGCGGATCCGGCGTGGGACGGGCGCCGACGATGGCCGCGGCCTATCTGGTGTCCACGGGCTCGAGGCCGGAGGAGGCGTGGGCGAGGATTTTCGAGAGGCGGCCCTTCATACGTCCTAAACCGGAGCAGGTGGCTCAGGTGGATCGGTTCGCCCAGACGCTGCGCCGTGACCGTGCACCCGTCAGCGGCGACGGGCTTCAGTGATCTTTCCCAGCGTCGGCTTCTCCTTCAGGGTCCCGCTCGCGGAGAGACCTCCGATGGTACGACCTAGGCAGGGCTGAAGCGGAAAAGACAGACATCTCCGTCCTGCATCTGGTAGTCGCGGCCCTTGATGCGGACGATGCCGCGCTCGCGGGCGGCCTGCCAGCTGCCGGCGGCCCGCAGCTCCTCGAAAGAGATCACCTCGGCACGGATGAAACCCGCTTCCATCTGGCTGTGCACTTCGCCGGCTGCCTGGGGTGCCTTGGTGCCCCGCTGAATGGACCAGGCCCGCACCTCCTCACCGCCGGTGATGGTGAAGAAGGTGATCAGATCGAGGACGCGATAGCCGGCCTTGGCCAGCCTGGCCAACCCTGAACGTTCAAGCCCCACCTCGGCGCGGTAAGCTGCCGCCTCATCAGGTGGCCATTCAGCGAGCTCTGCCTCGAGCTCGGCGCAGAGGACGACGTAGGAGGCTCCCTCCTCTTCGGCGAGGTGCTTCACCTCGTCCGCCTGCTCGCCGCCGTCGGGCAACACATCCTCGGCCACGTTGATGACGTAGATGCGTTTCTTGGCGGTTAGCAGCTGGAGTTCCTTGGCCAGCCGGGCCCTCGGCCCCTCGGATTTGAGCCAGCCGCGCGCTCTCTCACCGGCCTCCAGTCGCTCACGCAGGGCTTGGAGCGCCTTCGATTCCTCCCCATACTGCCGAGGGTGGGCTTTGGCGGCCGACCGGGTCTTCTCAAGCTTCCGCTCGGTGACCTCCAGGTCGGCCAGGATAAGCTCCAGATCAAGGACCTCCACGTCACGGACCGGATCAACCTGGCCTTCGACGTGGGCGATGTCGGGATCGGTGAAGCAACGGCTGACGACGGCGACAGCGTCGACCGTTCGAATATGTCCCAGGAATTGATTGCCGAGGCCTTCGCCACGGTGAGCGCCCTTCACCAGCCCGGCGATGTCGACGAACTCGACCGTGGCCGGCGTCACACGGTCGGGCCCCACCATCTCCGTCAAGACGTCCAACCTGGCATCGGGCACAGGGACCACGCCGCGATTGGGCTCGATGGTGGTAAAAGGGTAAGAGGCCACGTCGGCGCCGGCGTTGGTGAGGGCGTTAAAAAGGGTCGACTTGCCCACGTTGGGCAGTCCGACGATGCCGATCTGTAATGCCATAGTATCCCTCCTAGGCTGATGTCAGATGCGGGCGAGCTCTTGAGGCTCGGTGACTGTTCATCTCTTGCTTCTGGCGGGAAGCCCGTGCAAGGCCATACTGAGCGCGAGATCGTCGGGTTGCAGCATGCGAATCCAGCTAGGGCCTCGAGTCCCCTGCAAACCCAGCTGGAGGCGAGAGGCCAGTCTGAAACCGGCCAGAGCATCGGGGGCATGACGAAGCCAGCCAGAGTGTGAGGCCATAGGTAACAGGTGCTCAAGGCCTAATTGGATCCGCGTTCAAGCAAGGGGAGGCTTATGATGAAAGTGCTCCCCTGGTTTAACTCGCTTTCCACGGATACTGTTCCCCCGTGGCGCTCCACGATTGATTTGACGATAGAGAGTCCCAGGCCCGTACCAGGCACATCGGGGGCATCGCGACGTTTGACGCGATAGAACTTCTCAAAGAGCCGCACCTGATCTTCCGGAGCGATGCCGATCCCGCTGTCAGTAACGCTGATAATGGCCTGGCCCACCTTGGTCCGACCTCGCGATGGGGGGGCTATCGAGAGCCCTACGATGACGTCTCCCCCCGAAGGTGTATACTTGATGGCGTTATCGACTATGTTGGTGATGGCCTGGCGGAGGAGCGCAGCATCACCGGAGACGATGGCAAGCTCAGTCTCGCCGCCCTCACTGCTCTCGTCCGAAGCCTGGCGAACCGCGGGTTTCAGACGAAGCGTAATATCCTTGGCCCCTGCACGCGCACGCCGGCTATCCACGGCCTCGGCCAGGATAGCGCCCAGGTGGCAGGGCTGGCGTTCAAGACCGATGTCCGCCTCAATGCGTCCTAGGTCAAGCAGATCATCGACCAGCTTGCTCATACGGGTGATGCCATGGAGAACCTTCTCCACGTACTCGCGCTGACTCGGATTGAGCTCCCCGACAGTGGGGAGCATGGTGGCGTACCCCCGCATAAAGGTCAAGGGGGCGCGCAGGTCGTGGGAGACGGTGGCCACGAAGTCGGATTTGAGTTCGTCCAACTCTTTGAGATGGGTGATGTCCCGCATCACGGAGACGCGGCCGAGACGCTGCCCGTCGGCGCTGACGATGGCCGAGAGGTTGGCGTAGAGCGTTCGTCCGTCAGCGAGAGCCAGTTCCTTAGTCAGGGCATCGTTGCGATCAAGTGGTTCGTTGAAGACGTTTATTAAAGCGTGCGGCAACGGGGTCTGGTCAATAACCTGATCAGATACACGCCCACTGCTGATACCAAATACGCGCTCCGCAGCGGGATTCATCAGCAGAATCCGGTTCTCACGGTCGGTCACTACGACAGCATCGGTCGTGCTAGCGAGAATGGCTGCCAAACGCCTCCGTTCGCCCTCTGCAGTCTGGAAGAGCCTTGCGTTCTCCACTAGCACGGACGTCTGACTGGCCAGCGTGGAGAGCAGGTCAATATCGGAGTCGCTGAAGCGACGCGTCGTGCCGTATCCTACCCACATCACAGCTGCTATCCGCTCCTTGGTGCGGATCGGTAATGCGACAACGGCCTTAACGGCCTCAGGCATGGCTCCAGGTTTGAGCAGTGTCTTGGCCCTCTTCAGGTTCTCAACCACCAGAGGCCGCTCCACGCCCTTCGCCGCCTGGGAGAGGGCGTGGTCAAGGCCTTGCAGCCCCTCCCGCGGCTGCCCACGCGACATCACCACTTGAGGATCCCCATCGGCAGAAAGAAGCACGATGCGAGCGATCTGGGCTTCGGTGGCCCGAAGCGCTCCCTCAAGGATGAAGGGCACGCCCTCCGGCAGCTCCAGCGTCGCCGAGACCGACTGACTGACTTTGAGCAGCAAGGAGAGGTCCTCCATACGGTCCTTGAGACGGACTCGCATGTCCTCAAAGGCGAGTCCGACACGAGAAACCTCATCTTGACCGCCGTGCGCGGCCAAGCCACCGATCTCCACCGGTTGTGAAAGGTCGCCTTCGGCAATCCGATCGGCAGCCGTAGCCAGCTGCTGGAGAGGCTGGGTCACCCAGTTGGTGACCAAAGAGATGATGATCACCAGCCCGCTTCCGAGAAGAACTTGAAGACCGAGCAAGGGGGTAGCAATCTGCTTGGCTTGCTCTAGGACCACCTCGTAGGGCAAGCGGATGACGACGCCCCAGGGGTAACCCTCCACAGGGAGGTAATATACCAGCTGACGGGTGTTGTCCTGGGGGTGGCGGCTCTCATAGGCCCAACCACGGAGAGCGGAGTCGATGCGTGGCTGGCCTTCCTCTATGGCCCAAGTCATCAGGAGCCTATCGGGATCAGGATGAGCCACAATACGTTCATCGGCATCCACGATGAAACCAGCACCGTGCGCACTGGTCCACTGGAGGCCTTCAAGGATGCGACCAATGATCAGGTTGGCTTCAAGGCGCGTCCGACCAAGCAGAACTCGGGATCCTAGCTCTCGTCCTTGATCTCTCTGCGGAGGACCGCTGACAGGGACCAAGAAGGAAAGGACGACTGTGTCCTGCTCAGAACGATGGACCGAGCTTATCTGTGGCGCCCCACGCTCGGTCGCTCGCTGCAGCAGGGTTCGCTCCTCCGCAGTCAGTTGGGCGTCGCCCGCAGGCTGTGGAGGGTAGAGAGCCAGCCGTTGTCCTTGGGAAGTCAACAGTATGAGTTGATCGAAGAAGGCGACCATACGCATATCCCTGCGCAGCCGATTCTCCAGTGCTTCCCGATCTGTCTGCCAAAGACGACCGTCATTAGCGAATTCCGACAGGAGCCCCTGGCCTGTCTGAATGAAGTAGGGGATACCCTCGGCGGCGCTGTTGGCCGCTCTCGCCATCTGATTCACGGCCTCGGTGGTGGCTAAGCGGAGAGCGGTAGCGGTGACAGCATAGACAAGCACGATGGTGATCAAGCCAATCAACGGGACGAAGAGGAACAACAGTCGCCGGTTAAGCGTGCGACTGTAGGGAGGAGAGCGATGGGCTGTCCGCACAGGGCGATATTGGGGCCGGAACGAGTAGACTGTCTGAATGGCCACGGCGGCAATGAAACTCTCTAGGAGCAACGGGCCAAAGTAAGACCCTGTCAAGCTGACGGCGTAGTCAAAGCCCGACAAGCCCGATTCCGCGACGTGGACAAACGATGACAGCAGAAGCGTGAGAGCGGCAAAAGGCGTCATCAGCGGAACGGCGACGACGGGCTGGCGAGCAAGAAGAGGTAAGCGCCCCCGATAGTCCTGTCGCAGAAGGAACCCGATCAGGAAGCCCAGAAGGCCCAGATGGAAAGGAGCGGAGAGGCCACCGGTCGTCATACCGGCACGCAGAATCCCCTTGGATAACCCCACCAGCAGGGCCGGCCCCGGCCCGAGCCAGACGCCGGAGATGACGACAGGCAGCATACCCAACAGGGGCGCAAAGGGCTCGGAGGGCGTAAACGGAACGCCGGGTGGAGGAAGTAGATTGTGGCCCGGGAAGCTGATCACGAGGATGCGCTCAGACAGGAGCGGGGCGATCAGACAGCCCACAAGCAGGAGCAATTGACGGCGATCCAGTCTGGAGAAATCACGGCGAGAGGCGGCGAGAATGGTTAGCCCCAGCACTAACTCAAGAGCGAGCAGGGCGATCTCCCACGCGCTCGGCCTGAAGAAGATCAACCGAGTCCAAGATCTCCAGATATCAAAATGCATAGCGCTTCGCACCCCACTGGGTAAGACAACCTTGGGGGATTATAGCACACACCTGGTTTTCCTCCAACCTTGCTCACGCTCCTTGGCGACTGTATAATGGAAGACGATAGAATCCATTGACGCTTGCTCCGGGGCAGACCCGACGACCATGTGTAGACACCCAACACGCTTGAGGAGATCGTATGGAAATAGAAGTTGCTGTCGCCAAGGTAGGTAAGTGGGCCACCAGTCAGAGCGGAGATACCCTGGAGATGATCGAGCGTCCCCAAGGCGGATTCTCTTTCGTGCTCGTGGACGGTCAACGGTCAGGACAGGCGGCCAAAGCGATCAGCAATCTGGTGGCACGTAAGGTGATATCCGAGCTGGCCGAGGGTGTACGCGACGGGGCTGCCGCTCGTGCTGGCCACGACTACCTCTACACCTACAAAGGCGGCAAGGTCTCTGCAACACTCAACATCCTCTCGGTGGACCTGGTTACTGATACGCTAGTGCTATCCCGCAACAGCCGCTGCCCCATCGTGGTCTTCATCCCCGGAGAAGGCATGAAGCTACTCGACGAACCGGTGAGGCCGATCGGCGTGGGACGTGGGACGAAGCCCTCCATCACAGAGTTGCCCCTGGAGGCGGATACGTTAGCCATCGTCTATACCGACGGCTTGGAGAGGGCAGGCTCGTGGTCGAGTCCAGTCTTCGACGTTCCGGAGGCGGTCAAGGGGCTGGTTAATCAGGGCGAGACAACGGCGCAGCTCGTGGCCGACGCCCTGCTGGGGCAAGCTTTGGCTCTAGAGGATGGGCGACCGCGGGACGACATCAGTGTGCTTGTGCTACATATCACAGACCGGGCTAGCGAGAACGAGGTGCGTCACCTTCTTCTTCGCGTGCCGTTATAGCAGAAGGTAAACGGCTATCGTAGTCCTTCACCCTCTGCTCATAGCGGACGGCTCAACCTGAGCGGTTCCAGTTGAGCTGTACAGGATTGGGCGCGAAATTGCTGAACTCGTGATCCAGCTGGGGTCTGAGAGTTATGCCGGGTGAAGCGTGAAATGTAAGGGGAGCAGGGAGCAATAGGAAATTGAAGGAGAAGACCCCAGGACACTCCGCCCTGATCGCCGTGGTAGGTCCCTGCGCCTCGGGCAAGTCGACGCTTGTGGAAGGCCTGGAGGAGCGAGAGTATAGTGCTCGCGAGGTGAAGCAAGAACACTCCTACGTTCCTACGATGTGGCAACGCGTCACCAAGCCGGATCTACTAATCTACCTGGACGTCTCTCAAGAGGTGGCCAGCGAGCGACGGAGCTCCGAGGCTGACGCAGCCTGGTGGGATGCCCTGAATGAGCGGCTTGAGCACGCGCTTCAACACGCAGACCTTTACATCGATACCGATGATCTGACCCCGGAAGAGGTGTTGAGGAGAGCACTGTCCTTTGTGGAGCACCAGGGAGAAGGGTCTCACTCGTAGGTTCTGTTGCGATTTTAACGTCATAAAGGTATAATTTTGGAGCAAGCAGCGATGGAAGAGCGCCTAACAGGTGCTTGCATGAAGCAGACGCCTGTCCAAAGCTGCCGTCTGCTAGGTTACTTGCTGAACATAGAAGCGAGTGTTTGGAGATGGCGGGCGCGGCGACGCCCGTTTTTTTGACTGAGAGAGAGTTATGACCTGGATCAGCATTGTGTTCTGGTTAGTTGGGACGTTGATCGTTATGCTGGGGCCACTTCTTCTGATTCACGAGCTGGCCCATTTCATCGTGGCGAAGCTGGCCGGCGTTCGCGTCGAGGAATTTGGTTTTGGCCTTCCGCCGCGACTTCTAAGTCTGTGGCGAGACAAGGGTTACTTGAAGATTAGCAGCACCCGCGTGGAGATTCCGCGCGGTTTTGATCTGGCATCCGAGCTGGAAGAGGAAGTCTGGGTGAGGGCTGTCACGCGACGGCGCAAAGACGGGTCCTACGCGCTGGAACGTCTCACTCCCCTCGAGCCCGACGCCGAAGGCCTGACGGCAAAGCATGAACAGGTGGATGGCAAGGTGCATATGCGCGGTGTGGTCACTGAGCTGGAGCCGGGCACGCTGTACAGCCTCAACCTGCTCCCTATGGGGGCCTTCGTACGGATGACGGGCGAGGAGGATCCGTCCGAACCCCGCAGCTTGGCGGCGCAACCGAGGGCCCAGCGCGTGGCTGTGATGGCTGCGGGGCCGGTCGTGAACCTCCTGGCAGCTTTACTGCTGCTCATCGGAGCGCACATGAGCGGCATCCCCATGGATCGCCAGGTGAAGGTGACTCAGGTGGAACCTGGGACAGCTGCCGCGGAGGCAGGGCTGCAATCTGGAGACGTGATCGTGACTGTGGACGGTGAGCAGATCGATGAGGGTCTGACCGAGCTGAGAAACATCATTCGCGCTGCCCCTGGAGAGACGATCAACCTTGAGGTGAAACGGAGCAGAGAACGGCTGTCGCTGAAAGCGACCCCGGAGCGCCGTGACGATCATGGCTTCCTGGGCATTATGATGGCTCCATGGCCGCTGAAGCGGTATGGCGTGCTGAACGCTTTCAAGGCAAGCACGGCACAATTAGCTACGATTGCCAAGCGAACCCTGGAACTTCCTCTGATGCTCATTCGGGGGAGTATCAGCTCGCAGGAGGCTCGTCCGACCAGCGTGGTCGGCATCAGCCAGATCATGACGTTCTCCCTCCAGCAGAGCATTCAGTGGGGTGTAGCCTCTCCGGCGCTGCAGACGGCAGCGCTCATCAGCCTCGCTCTGGGCCTGACGAATCTGCTTCCTCTGCCAGCTCTCGACGGAGGGCGTATCCTCTTCGTGCTCATTGAGGCTATTCGAGGGCGGCGAATCCCCCCAGAGAGAGAAGCAGTCATTCATTTCGTTGGGATGCTCATTCTGGTGGGTCTGATGCTCCTGATCATGCTCCAGGACTTGATCGACCCGATCATACCCTGGTCATTGCTGAAGTGAGAGAGCTGATAAGGGCTATGGACGGACCATTCCAAACTGTGCTCAAGGCGTTGGATGAGAACATCAAGCCAGATCAATCCTTGCTGTATTACCTCTCCGGCCTCGACTCCGAGGAGACGGAACAAGTGCGTGAGGTCTGGTGGGATCTGTCGGAGGACGTGCGTCGGGGGTTAACCTCCCAACTGGTGAAGATGGCCGAAGCCGACTTCACTCTGGACTTCGACGCGGTCTTCCGCGTGGCGATGGAGGATGAGAGCCCTGAGGTGCGAAGGATTGCCATCGAGGGCCTGTGGGAGGATCAGGACGTGCGGCTGGTTCCGCGGCTTGCTGAGTGCCTGCGAGCTGATGAATCGGCGGCGGTACGGGCAGCCGCGGCAGAGTCGCTGGGCCGCTTCGTCCTACTGGGTGAGCTGGAGAAGATCCGCCCAAAACCCCGTCACATAGCTTATAAAGCCCTCGTTGAGGCGTGCCGGGAGTGCGGTGAGGATCTCGAGGTGCAGCGGAGAGCTCTGGAGTCGCTAGCCTATGTGTGCAATGAGACGGTGATCGCCGCGATCCGTGAGGCTTATGCTTCATCCCAGGAGAAGCTGCGGATCAGCGCGGTCTTCGCCATGGGGCGGAGCGCCGACACCCGCTGGGAACGGGAGGTCCAAGAGGAACTCTTCAGCATCAACCCAGAAATGCGTTATGAGGCAGCCCGCGCGTGTGGAGAGCTACAACTCTCCGAAGCGGTGCTGAGATTAGAGGATTTGACAGAGGACACCGACGCCGAGGTGCAGGAAGCCGCGATTTGGGCCTTGGGACAGATCGGAGGCGGCAAAGCGCGCGAGATCCTTGAGCGCTACCGCCGGGGAAGCGATGAGGTCCTTCGAAAAGCCGCCGAGGCTGCCCTTGAAGCGTTCGAGTTTCTGCATGGTGACCTGGAAGATATCTTCGGCAACCCGACGGAAGGTTTCACGCGATAGGCAGATAAACCTCTTGCGCACGTCACGGGCGGATCTGGCAGTTATCGCAGTTCTATCAGCATTCGTCACGGCCCTGCTTCTCTCTATCCCTGCCTCGGCGAGCAGCATCAACGTCACGAAAAGCAGCGTTGAGCACAGCTTCGCCCAACACGTGACCTTCAGGTTGGAGGCCACGTCCGACGCCAAGATCTCTCGGGTCTATCTCTTCTTTCGTGCCGCGCACGATGAGGAGACCGAGAAGAAGGAAGTAGCCATAGAGGAGCCCTCTCGAGAGATCAGCTTGACACACGTCCACGATGTCCGCCGCTATCCTCTGCCGCCGTTTGCGGACATCACCTTCTGGTGGCAGATTGAGGATGCAGCCGGCAATGAATTGAAGACGGCTCCTGAGCAGTTCACGTATATTGACAACCGCTTTCGCTGGAAGAAGCTCGTGGGTGATCAGGTGACGATTCACTGGGTCACGGGCCAAGGAGACCCGGTCTTCGCCCAAACAGCGCTCGACATCGCTCAGACAAGCGCGAGAGACATCCAGACAGAACTCCAAGTCCGAATCCCAGATCCTCTCGACATCTTCATCTACAACTCGGAGCGGAATCTAGAAGCAGCGATGGTGCTGTCGGGGCGTGACTGGATGGGGGGACAAGCGCATCCCGAGCTCGGCGTGGTGGTTATGGCTGCGCCAGCGGAGCAAGGGTATAGCTCGCGGATGAAGCGATATCTCCCCCACGAGATCACACACTTGATGATCTACGAAATGGTGAAACGGGAGGGATACAGGCGTGTGCCTGAATGGCTAAACGAGGGACTGGCTACGGAAAATGAACAGCTTCCTACCCCAGAATACGCCCTCGCCTTGGAGAAAGCCCACGATAGTGGAAACCTTCTCCCGTTGGAGGAGCTGTGCGTTCCCTTCTCCCCGGATCCTCGCACGGCTATCCTTTCCTATGCGCAAAGTGCCAGCGTGGTGGCATTCATACGTGAGACGTACGGAGCTGAGGGCATCCGCAACTTGCTATCCGCCTATGCTAAAGGCGCCAGCTGCAGAAGCGGGGTAGAAGAGGCCCTGGGCATCAGCTTCAACAAGCTGGAGAGCAGCTGGCAGGTCAGTTTAACACCAGAGGCCGGCTGGCAAGTTCTGATGGATCAGGTGGGGGTCTGGGTGGGACTGTGGCTGGTGAGCCTGTTAGTAGCCGTGCTTATGATCGGGGGGGCCGGTCAACGCTGAAGGAGAGACATCATTGAGATGAAGGATCTGATCGTGCTGGACATAGAGACGCAGTACATAGCCAGTGAGGTAGGCGGCTGGAACCACATTCGTGACATGCAGCTGGCAGTCGCGGTGACGTATCACCCCGCTGAGCAAGTTTACCGCACCCACCTGGAGCGCGATGCGAGGCGGCTGGTCGCCACGCTGCGGGAGGCTGATCTTGTGATCGGGTATAACTTGCTCCGCTTCGACTATGAAGTGCTGCGTCGGTACACGAAGGATCCACTGCTGGATCTACCTACAGTTGATATGCTGGATGTGATTCATCGCAGCCTGGGCCGGCGGCTCAAGCTGGACAACGTGGCCGCAGCGACGTTAGGGGCAGGGAAGAGCGCCGATGGTCTTCAGGCCGTTCGCTGGTTTCGTCAAGGTCAGGTCCAGAGAGTGATCGATTACTGCCGGCGTGATGTAGAAGTCACCTGGGACGTCTACGAGTTTGGGCAGCAGCATGGATATGTCAAGTACCATGATCAGCGTTGGCGCCTGCAGAGAGTGCCCGTGAGATGGTGAGCAAGGCAGGTTTCGAGCCAGCGTATCTGGCTTTGCACCGCTCTGGCGAGCTCAGAGAGCGGGTAGAAGCTGCTTTCGAGGGTTTGCAGGCCTGCACCCTGTGTGGTCGAGCGTGCGAGGTGGATCGCACGGGAAGGCCGCCCAAAGATGTAGGGGCGTGCCAAACCGGTGAGCGCGCCAGAGTGGCCAGCTATGGGCCTCATTTCGGGGAGGAGGATCCACTGCGGGGCTATCGGGGATCGGGAACTATCTTCTTCTCGTGGTGCAATCTGAGCTGCCAATACTGTCAGAACTATGACATTAGCCAGCGGGGCCGTGGTCGAGACGTTGAGCCTGAGGAGCTGACCAGGATGATGCTCTCACTCCAAGAACAGGGTTGTCACAATGTCAACCTGGTGTCACCGACGCACGTGGTTCCTCCTATCTTAGCCGCGGTGCTGATCGCCGCCGAGGCGGGGCTCCGTCTGCCCTTGGTCTGGAACACGGGGGGCTACGATTCTCTGGAGGCCTTGAGGTTGCTGGACGGCGTGGTTGACATATGGATGCCAGACATGAAATATGCCGACGCTGCTGTGGGTCTCAAGTACTCTAAGGTCGAGGCCTACCCGGACGTCAATCAGACGGCGGTGAAGGAGATGCATCGCCAAGTAGGCGACCTGGTCACAGATGAAAGGGGCATCGCGCAGCGCGGACTATTGGTCCGTCACCTTGTGTTGCCGGAAGGGCTTGCTGGTACGGAGGAGATAGCGTCTTTCCTAGCCGACGAGATTTCAGCCGATACCTACATCAACATCATGGACCAATACCGTCCATGCTACCAGGCCGGCGATCTGCCCCCTTTGGATCGACCGATCACAAGAGAGGAATACAGGGCAGCTGTTCGGCAAGCCAGAGAGGCCGGGCTTCATCGCTTCGATCAGCGAGAGCCAAGGTTTTTTCGCAGTTTGTAGGCAAGAGAACAAGTAAAGGAGGGCGACGGTGATGATGGAGCAATCAACGTCCAAGTCTCGTGTGCACGCAACTGTCTACGGGCGCGTTCAAGGGGTCAATTTCCGTTACTACACGACTCGTACAGCCAGACGACTGGGACTGACCGGCTGGGTGGCCAATCGCCGAGACGGGACTGTTGAGACGATTGCGGAAGGCGATCGCTCTGACTTGGAAGAATTTGTGGATTTTGTCCATCGTGGATCGCCAGCCGCAAGGGTGGAGGACGTTGATGTCGAGTGGGAGAGCCCGACGGGCGAGTTTGAAGGCTTCAGGGTGCGGTATCCATGAGAAGCAGTCCCGAACGCCTGGCCTGGGTCGTCCTGTTAAGCTCCTTCTTCATCTGCGTCAGCCTGGCCGTGATGACGCCGCTGACCGCGCGTTGGACTATCCGTCACGCGCAGGCGGTGCATCACGTCAGCTTACAGGTGCAAAGAGGGCCCTTGAGCGTCGTGCGTGGGGGCCAAGGTCGACCGGTCTCCGTCGCTGAGGACAGCGACGACGTGCTGGAGGGAAGCAGGATAAGGGCTCCTAACGCCTCCTCTGGTCGTCTGCTGATCCACCCCTCCGATTCGAAGGGGACGACTCCGATCGTCACTGTACAGCTATACGATGAGACGGAGATCGTGCTCTCATCGGCGCGGTCGCCCCGATTCGCCGCTAGCCCCCTGCCGCACCAGATTACGCTGGAGATGGAGGCCGGTCGTGTGCGTATCAACGTCTTCGGAGAGAGCGCCAGGCCGACGACGGTTGCTGTGCACACCACCCACGGCTCTGTCATGCTCAAAGAAGGGAGCTACGAGGTCAAGATCAACTCGGTGACCGAGACCACCGTGCGCTACGGTCAGGCTGAAATGACCAATAAAGCTGATGAAACCCTTATGCTCGGGCCTGGGGAGCGAGCCCTGCTGGGCACAATCAGCATCGACGGCCCCCTATCCGCCGCCCGAAATCTGGTGGAAAATGGCAACTTCGAAGAGCCTCTCGACACCGGCTGGGAGGTCTATAGCGAGCAAGCGGACCCCAAGCAACCGCCCGGCGAGGCTACCATCACTGTCGCGTCCTTCGGAAACGAGGAACGGCGCGTCGTCGAATTCTACCGCAACGCCCCCAACCACGCGGAGGTAGGTATCCGGCAGGAGATCGGCTATGACGTGCGTGACTTCTCCTCCCTGGAGCTGCATATGGCCGTACGCATTGTCAGCGAGAACATCCTGGGATTTGGAGGGTGTGGGATGGAAGGCTCCGAGTGTCCCATCATCGTGCGCCTGGACTACAAGGATATCCACGGCAACGACCGCGAGTGGCTCCACGGTGTCTACGTCGGGCAGCCGGCCGACGGCTGGTGGATCCACGGATGGCACGAACGTGTACAGCCGGGAACATGGCAGCCCTATAACAGCGGGAACCTGATGGAGGAGTTAGCCGAGACGCCACCGGCTTCAATCAAGGGGATAACGATCTACGCATCCGGTCACAGCTTCCACGCTATGGTGACGGAGGTGGAGCTAATGGCTCAGGAGTAGCGACTCATGGAACAAACGGTTGAGAAGCCCCCATAGGAATATGGGGGCTTCTGCATGAGCCAAGTCTGGGTCAGGTCAGGCTCGTGCCTCGATGACGCGTCTCCAGATAGAAACGGGAAGGGCACGAGGCGCTGCGTCGACGGTCATCAACGCTGGCCCAGACTCCAGCCTGGCCTCTTTCTCAATGGCGGCGAGGATAACGGGCCTATGCTCCAGGCCGAAGGGGGCTTGATCTCCCGCCGCGTCGTAGCGATAGAAGACGATTCCAGCGACCGGCTGGGCCTCACGGAAGTAGCGGACGGCCTGTTCTACCCAGAGGTCGTTGCCGGGACGCCATCCCAGACCACCGGAGGCATCTAGGTGCTGGGGATTCAACTCCGTGACAAATACTGGCAGATGACGGAACCTATCTGGGACGACCTCCAGCCCCGTCTCCACAGTCCGCAGATGGAGATACTGCCACTCCAAGGGCCAGTCTGTGAACTTCGCCGTTGACCAAACCTCATCTGGATCGTTCGTCTGCGTCTTGCTGTGCAGGAATAGGGCCTGAGCACCATCGATGTGCTCTAGGATGTACGTCCACCACTCACGGTTGTTAGAGCCGGGGCCGAAGTAGGGGTCAATGGGTGGAGGGCCCATCCTGACGCGCCCACCAATACGGTACCAGATGTCGTTATAGACCTGAGTGACATATTGACGAGTCAGCGGGAACTCCTCATACGATCCGAACCCGGGCCATTCCTGACGGTTGTTCGGTTCATTGCCAACGTGAAAGAAATCAACGCCCTTCGCCGCGAGCATAGTGTCCACTACAGCAGCGACGAAAGCATCCCGGTGTTGTGGCCGGGGCAAGGTGCCAGTGCCGTCGGCATACCCCCAGTTGAGACGCGCGATCACCACAATACCCGCTTCCTGAAGATGCGTGAAATCAAGAGCGATCGGCTGCCGCTGTACCTGGCGGTGTACTAGACAACAACCTCCCATATCGCGCTGGACCATCCATTCTCCACCAGTTTCATCATGGAGCCCGAGGAGAACCTCAGCTGTCGGAGGGCCAGCCCCCTTCTTAACGTGCATGGCCCGAACCCCAGCATAGTCCCCTGTGGACTTCTGCTTACGCCGGCCATCCCACGTGTCGATGATATGAAGCGTGTCCCCCTCAATGTCCTCCAGATAGACGAAATGTCCGCCGTCGGCTCTTCTGAGGATGATCTCCCAGTTTGCATCCAGCAGCTGTTTGAGAGCGCTGGCGGAACGGGGTTCATTATGCTTGATCCCATCATCAAAGGCTGAGAACAAGGGCACAACCCCAGCCCAAGCTAGCAAGTTATCGCTGACGTAGGCTGATCGGGCAGCGACCAAGAGCTTGTCAAGCAGCGGTGGGGTGACGTCACGTCGATAGACCTTGCGCAGAATTATGGACAACCCCGTCAAGAAGCAACCATAGCGACCGATTGTCTCTCCCCCCACGTCGGGATGCTCCCCGAAATCATAGTCAGCCCAGCGGGGGTCGCTCTGTGCTAGAGCGATATCCTCTTCTAACCCAGCTAGCGTCTTTATGGCCATCTCCCAGGGGCCCTCGGCCTCGACTTCCTCGTACTCAGCGCCTGGGTAGTGCTCCTCATACCATGTCTTCAGGTTCCTATCCCAGAGGTTAGGATTGACGGCGACAATGCGCCGATCAGGAGGCCCCGTTCCTGCATCGTCGGCTGAGTGACCGAGGGTCTGCATACGATCCGAAGAGCCGACAGCAGCGGCCATCCACCACTCAAGTTGTTCGACTGTCTCGTCGAACTGGGGAAGAAGCAGATATGTCCGATCGTAGGGCTCTCGAGGAGGCACGCAGTCACCCAGCTCAACGTCCCCGGCCAGCAGTTCGAAGCAGGGGGTGTGCGGCATCTGTTTGAGATGTGCCGCTCGGATCCCCCTGAGCAGGGGGACGTAATCCTCTGCTGCCTTCAGCTTCCGCTCACCATCCCGAGTATCGATGACCTGGAGCGTGTCGTCTACGATCCTCTCTAGGTAGTCAAAGCGTTCACCTTGGGCACCTTGGTCATCAACGCGTCTGAGGATGATCTCCCACCCCTGGTTCCACAAGGCCTCCAGTTCGTCGACAGAACGGGGGTTGTCATCCTCGATGCTGTCATCGAAGGCCGAAAACAAGGCGACGGCATCATCCCAGATCAAGACATCGTCATCAATGAAGGCCGCCCGGGCAGTCAGCAAGAGCTTATCGAGGATTGGCGGGGTGATGCACCGTCCATAGATGTTGCGCAGGAGGATGGCGAGACCCGTGAGCAAGCTCCCGTACGCTCCTATCGTTCCCCCACCCGGTTCCTCGCCGAAGTCAAGGGCTTCCCAGCGAGGATCATTCTGGGCAAGCGCGATATCCTCCTCCAGATCCGGCAGAAGATGCAGCGCCGTCTCCCAAGGCGTGGGCACCTCGATCTCACGGTAAAGCGCACCAGGATAGTGCTCCGCATACCAAGCCCTCAGATTCTGTCCTTGCTGTGAGGGATTGATCACGGTTATCTGGCGATCAGGAGGCCCGACGCCAGCGTCATCAGTCGAATGACCGACGGTCTGCTTCCCCTCCGAGGTGCCAACAGCGACGGCCAAGCGCCATTCGAGCCGCTCAAGGGGATCCTGCAGCTGTGGCAGGAGCACGTAGGCGCGTCGATACGGAACTCTTGGCGGCACACAATCGAGCAGCTCTGGCTCGTCCGGGCCCTCTTTGGAAGACAGGGCGTTCTGTCGGTCTTTGACCGCGATCATATGGTCCACGAGGGCCGGGTAGACGCGCTCGTAGTCCGTGTGGCCCCATCCCTCCGTGGGGCCAAGGGTGAAGGGGCAGGCAGCCCAAACATAATAGTCTTTGCTGGTCTCGCCGTCGTACCAGGTGAACGCGTCCACAATGGTGTCGATAGAAGCGGATTGCTCATCACCTAGATACCACTCGCTCACTACCAGAGGAATCGTTTCCCCTCGTTGTTCAAGCAGATGATACAGGAAGCGATATCGGAAGTGGAGAGGGCCAGCTCCCTCCACCGCTGGCGCCCCTGGGATCGTGTCCGGCCAGTACGTCATAGGATCGTGGGTGTCGAACGTGCCTTCGTGCAGGGTTAGAATGTGCCCGCCCTGACGTGCACGGGCGAAGACGCCTGTCTCCACCATGGCCACCATCTCATCCCATTCCGGCGTGCCAGCGTTGAGGCCAAACAGGGCCAGTTTGAGGCCGTGCCCTTCGGCCCGTTCCATACACGCCATCATCAGTCGGGCCAATTGGCGGTAGCCATCAGCTCCCGGTGGATCGGGTTCGTTGACGATCTCCCAGTAATCAACGACGTCCAGATGATCGCTCCCTTTGCGCAGAATCAGCGCAAGTAAATCATCCGCCATTTTGCCCAGGTCGGCCTGGGGGCGCTCGACGCCACCGCAGCCTTCAAGGCCGGAGGTGAAACGTCCAAGGGTGATGATCTCCAGATCGATCTCCTTAATCTCGTGCAGCCATCCGAGGTCATCGACAGCTTTGACGACGGGAAATCGCGTTCCATGGTGGTCCAGTTCTCTGGAAAAAGCGGGAACTTCATTGGCGTAAATAGCGTGCACGCCGATCTTGCTGCCCTTATCAATGACGGGATAGTGCCACTCAACCGGCTCGGGCTCGGGATCTGGCTCTTCTGGTGCTTCCTCAACGATGATGAGCTCGGTGGCATCCCAGTAGGCGTCGTTGTGCTTGAAGGCCCACATAGTTCTGCTGCGCAGGAAGACGGTGACGGTCGCCGCTTCCGCTACCTCTTCCACAGGAGGCACCTGGTGATAGTCATTATAGATGGAGGCTGCCGGGCCCCAAACGACGGTATCGGCCCGGGGATTGAGGCCGCCTGTGGGGTCAATGCCCAGCATAAAGGAGACGTTGCCAATGGCGTCGTTCCAGGGGTCGCCGTTCAGGGCGGGGATATCCTCTTCCATAAGGTAGGTCGGCCCGACCCCGACGCCACACGAGCAGTGGGGGTTGTCCGTACAATCCTCGTGCCCTTGGAGAGGATGGTTGCTCCAAGCATGGGCCTGGGCGGACAAGCGTACCCTGCAACCGGGTTCCACCGAGACTTGCTGCATGAACCCGGCGTCATGTCTACGATAGAAGGTGAAGAGTCGAGCTGCTTTCTCGCCAGCGTAGACGCGATAGGGGACATACGCCTTGCGAATATCTCCAACCTCGGGTTGGTCCCAGCTGCCCGGATCGTGATAGAACCAGGAGAGCCAATGAGGAGGTGTGTGGAACTCTCCGAGCTCTGTCTGATACAGCTCTCCATCTTTGGGAATGATCACAACCCGATGACTGCTCTCCTCGCCCCAGTCAGCCTCAAAACCGCTATTCTTGAGCAGGTTATCTGCCATCGCTCACCTCCTGGAGTGATATCCAAGTCTCGATGGGGGGACTCGGGCCGGCTCTCAGACTGAGTCCCTACTTCCACCGTCAAAACCTAGACCACGTTCACGCAGACTTACAAAACGCTGCTGACCAATAACCAGATGATCGAGAAGCTCAATACTCAAGAGATCGCCTGCTGCGATAAGCTGTCGGGTAACCTCCACATCCTCGCGGGAAGGCGAAGGGTCTCCAGACGGATGATTATGCGCGACGATGACAGCTGCACAGTTCCGCTTGATAGCATCTCGGAAGATCTCTGCCACACGAATGTGAGAGGCATTCAGGCTTCCGATGTAGACTGTCTCGGAGCCGAGGAGGCGATTGCGGGTGTCTAGGTAGAGCACCCGGAAATGCTCCTGCTCCAGGTGGGCCATTTCGGCCATGAGAAGCTGAGCCACGTCAGACGGGGACCGGATGATAAGGCGCTCCTCCGGTGTGGCAAGAAGCATGCGGCGTCCCAATTCCAGGGCCGCTTTCAACTGAGCTGTCTTGGCGTTGCCCAGTCCCCGTTCAGCACGGAGTTCAGCAAAGCTTGCTCGTGCCAAACCTGGCAGTCCATCATAGGTGGAGAGAAGGCGCTGGGCCATGGCCAGGACGCTTTCACCGCCCACACCTGTACGGAGGATGATGGCCAGCAGTTCAGTCGTGGAGAGTGCAGCCTCGCCAGAACGGGCCAACCGCTCGCGTGGACGGTCTCGGGCCGGCAAATCCTTGATCGTCGGCGACGTCGCTTGACTCATTATGCCCCCTTTAGGGCTGGCCTCGAAGAGAACCCAGCCCTGCCTCATTGGTGGATAGGTTGTAAGGGAAAATGATGACGGCTTCGATCTCTGCCTTTCAGGTTATGATCAAAGCCGTCTTTTTGCGCCGATCAGACAGCGGGTAGGGCTGGCGATTAGAAAGACAGGGACTGGGTTGCCCCAACGGCTGCCCCGGCGACTTTCTCACGTCTGGTCAATGGCTTACTGCTCTTCTATCAGAATGGTCTCGATGGAATCGGCCTCCGGCTGATCGGGGCCAGGCTGCCTCTCCGTCAGACTCTCAGCGACATCCATACCCTCCATAACGCGCCCGATGATGGTGAAGTTACCAGTGAAATCGGGCTGCGGAGCATAGGTGATGAAGAATGAACTGCTGTTCTGGTTGGGCGCCGGAGTATACAACGCCAGGAGGCCAGGCTCGTCGAAGGACAGGTCGGGCGCCGTTTCATCCCCACACGTGTAGCCAGGGTAAGGTAACCCGCCCCCGGAGTTTGTGGGATCGCCGGAAAGAGCCACCTGCTCGTGGTCGACGAAGAAGAAATCCATTCCATCATACCATCCATCCTGAGCCAAAAAGGCGAAGCTATTGACGTTGGTGGAGACTCTATCCTCGAATAGATCGACCGTGATATCCCCCTTGGTGGTCTGGATGGTGGCGGCGTAGTCCTTATCCGCATCGATGACCTGTCCCGGGGGGGATTCGTACATCTGGTCCTGCATTGTGACCAGAGCAATGAAAGCTTCAAGACGGCCGAAGCCGCCGAACTGTTGGGTGGGATAGAAGGTTTTGTTGACTACGTAGGTTGGCGTGGCCATCTGGCCATACTCTTGATAGGCCTCGTAGTCGGCCATGATCTGTTCCCTGTACGTGTGCTCATTCAGGGCCGTCTCAAAGCGATCGGTGTCGAGCTCGAGCTCACCGGCATACTCGATCAGTTTGTCGACGACGTCCTCCTCGGAGAGACCACTCCATTCATCCTGCTTCTCGTAGAGCAAGTCGTGCATCTCCCAGAACTTTCCCTGAGCAGCGGCTGCCTCGGTGGCCTCGGCGGTGATAATGGCCTTGTCGTGGATGCTGGTAAGGGGCAAGTGTCGGTAGGCGAAACGGATCTGATCTCCGTATTTCTCGGTCAGGTAATCACGCAAGGTATGAAGGCCTGCACATGCTGGACACTGAAAATCAGCATACTCGATGAAGGAAATCGGAGCGTCTTCGGGTCCAACAACATGGTCATCTTCATCAAGATCGGGAATTCTAGATTCCACGGGTAAGGAGAAGACCTCGCACGTGGCGGGTCCGGAAGGCGTAGGCGTAACAGATACGTCTGTTGCGTCCAAGTTGGGCTCTGACGTGGAAGCCGCGGACTCTGATGTAGGCGAAGGCGGCGCCGACGTGGCCGTCGCCGCTGGTGATGGTGTGGTTTCGCCTCCACAACCCGCAACCAGCCCAAGCAATAGGACGAACGATAGTAGAACGACTTTGCGCACAAGAACCTCCTCAGTCTCAACACGGTGCAGGCAACAGTCATGTTGCGCGAACGCCAATCAAAAGACTCAACTTGCCCGACACCGGGTACCATAGTTGACGTATAACCCTGATTGTACCACAAAAGACCGAGCTCCACCAACGCCAGATCACTTGGCAGAGAGCTGCAACCAAGGTACAATCGCTTGCAAGATGAGACGAGGCTTCACCATCGGTTCCCTATCGGGCCGTCGATGGCACAGAGAAGCTAATCCGATGACTTAGCAGCAAAGGAGGAGGGGGCATGCGAAGCATCGGCGCAGTCCTGAGTGTGGCGCTCATCCTGCTGGTAGCCTGTACCATCACGACATCGGAAGCGCCCGAGAATGTAGCAACAACACCTAGTCCCAAAGAACAGGTCATATCCTCCGAGGAAGCTCAGGCATTCGCTCAACAGAGAGAAGAGATGGTAACCAAGACAATCAAGAACCGAGGTATCACCGATGGGGACGTGCTACAAGCTATGGAAAACGTTCCTCGTCACCAGTTTGTGCCCGAGGAGCAGCAAGCTCAGGCCTATGGGGACTTCCCGCTACCGATAGGTTTCGGTCAGACGATCTCCCAGCCCTATGTTGTGGCCATGATGACAGAGCTCTTGGATCTGGAAGAGGGAGAGAAGGTCCTCGAAATTGGCACGGGGTCCGGCTATCAGGCTGCGGTATTGGCTGAGCTTCCCGGCATTGAGGTCTTCACCATCGAGATTATTCCAGAGCTAGCACAAAGAGCTGAGGATACACTCGACGGCCTGGGCTACACCGACGTCCACTGCAAGCAAGGTGACGGCTACCACGGATGGCCTGAGCACGCCCCATTCGACGCCATCATCGTCACCGCCGCCCCGGATCATGTTCCCCAACCATTGAGGGATCAACTGGCGGTCGGGGGCCGCATGGTGATTCCGATTGGGCCACGGGGTGGCTATCAGACGCTCTGGAAGTTTGTCAAGCAGGCCGATGGGGAGATGAAGGCCTACAACAAGGGGGGCGTCGCCTTCGTGCCGTTCACGGGCAAGGGGATACGAGGGAACGAAGAGGGCGGAGGCTGGCCACCGTAAGCAAGGCCCCCACGTAGCAGGCGCCTCCCAGGATCAAGACAACAGAGAAGCCAAAAGAGAGGGCCAGCAGCGCGGCCAGGATGGAAGCGACCACGGAGGTGGCTCCATTCACGGCCCAAGCCCAACTGATGAGGCCAGGATCTCGCTCCTCCAAGAGGGCAAGTCCGCCTGGCAGGGGAATGCCCATCAGAAAGCCCGGCGGTGCAAGAGCTGCTACGGCGATGACCAGACGGGCCCACAGCGGAGCAGATAAGGCGATGCTGAACATCTCAGGCAGGAGTAGGGCATAGACGCCCACCAGGATCGGCAACAGCACCAAGGCCCCCAATAGTGGAATATGCCGAGAGCAGGCGCTCCCGAGGCCAGAGAAAAGCAGAATCGTGAAGAGCACTGTGGCCATGGCGTAAGCGGGTGAACCGAGGAGGAGGATGAACCGCTGCATCAAGGGGATCTCAACGCAGAGATATCCTAGTCCCAACAACGCGAAGTAGATCAACGTGGCGCGCAAAGGCCGGCCACGCCGGTTGAGGACAGCGACCGGCACCAAGATGAGCATGCCAGCGGCGAGAAGTGCTATGACCAAAAGGATGAGCAGCACAAAGTAGCCCGCGCCTCCGAATGGTTGCCACGTATGCCCCACCCTTGCCAAGACGTTGCGCGCTTGCTCAGCTTTGAAGAAGTGGCCAAAGAAGGGGTGGTCATCAGTCGGCGGTTCGACGTCGAAGGGGTGTTCGTCATACCAAGCCTCTCGGCTCTCGGTGTCCAGCAGAGCCGTACAGGCTCGATGATAGACTGGTTCTTCCAGTACATTGTAACGATTGACCTCATCCGGGCGAAGGCCTGGGAGGTGGACAAGATCGAAAGCCCTCTCCTCGGCGAAGCGACGGACGGTCTCTAGCTCCCCCTCCGTGAAGGAGCCGCGACGAACCAGAATCATCATCTGACGGTAGCTACGCAGCGCAACAAGGCTGCTGCGTGGATGGGCACCAAGGCGCTCCAGAGACTCAATTGCCAGGGCAAAGGCGCGCACGGACTCTGAGGGGGGGATCTGGATCCACCGTGTTACGACCAGGATACCATCTGACCGCAGCTCAGTCAAGTAGTCGACAAAGGCCTGGCGTGTGTAGCGGTAGTCCTCATTCAAGCTGTAGGCACCGGACGCGACCGCGCGGTGAGGTGCGTTCAGTGACAGCATCAGCACATCAAATGGCTCGTGAGGTCTCTGAACGTAGGTTCGGCCTTGCTCTACAACAGCCTCCACCCGGGGATCATCGTAAAGATCGCCGGCCCAAGAGCCCTGCGCTCGGACAGCCTCAACAATGAGGGGGTTGGCCTCCACCACAGTGACCTGGGCTGCACCCTGTGCCAGAGCTGTCACCACGTTGGAGCCTCCGCGAGGTTCAAGCACCAGCGTCTTAGCTCCCGGTCGGAGCCGGTAGGGGAGCGCTGCCAACAGACAGTCAGTGCAGGCCAGGTCCTTGAAGTCGGGCTGGACGTGATAGATGTAGTTCAGGTCGTCACCATCGACGGTGAGACCGCGCTGGGGTGGCGGCTGAGAGGCGCAATGGAAGCCGCTCCCCGGCAGCCCACGGATGCTCTCGGATTGCACGACGTCCACGCGTGAGAAGCTGTTCCAACGTTGGAAGACCAATTCGGCATCAGGATACTGGAGGAGGTAGCTGAGACTCTTGTAGGGCGAGAGCTTGATGTGGAGGAAGGAAGGCGTCTGAAAGGCGGCAAGAACGAGAATCGTGAGAATCACGGCCGGGACGATACGGGAGAGCTGGGTCATGGCAGGGGAAACTGGACGCGCAGCAGACAAGACGTGCGAGACGTGACGCTGGAAGGCGAGGGCAGCCGCCATCCCACATGCGGCGGACAGAAGGATAACCCCCTCAGCCCCGACAAAGGAGGGTGTGACCACGGCGAAGACACAACCAGTGGCGGATCCGACAAGATTAGCTGCGTAGACTCGATCAGCGCGTTTAGGCCGGGCAGCGAGAAGAAAGCCAACGGCGGTGCCGCTGCAGAAGAAGGGCATCGCCAGCGCCACATAGTGCATCAGGAGCACACCCACCTGTCGCCAGTCATGGGCGATGCGAAAAGAATCGAAGGGGACGTGAACTGTGAGGACGTAGGCACCGACGGCGGTGATGGAGAAAGCTCCACTGAGCCAGACCAGCAAATTGGCGCCTACGCGCTCCCTCAGCCGCGGGAAGAGGCTGAGAAACGTACCGCTGGCGCCATATCCCAGAAGCGCCAGGCTGACCACCATGAAGGCAAAGTGGTAGAACTGGGCGACGGAGAAGATGCGCGAGAGGTTGATCTCGAGCATCAATGACGCAGCTGAGAGGAGGAAGAGTCCCACGTAGACGAACATATCAAAACCTCGACCCAACAACGCCTACCAGAAGAACGAGAGGAATCAGCAACAAAGCTGAAAGGAAAGGGAGCATAGGATTGCTGGTGTACAGCCATCCAGCGAGGTAGGGAGCGATTACCTGAGCAACAGCGATAAGCGTCTCCGTCGCTCCCAACAACAGGCCGCGATCGGCCTCGTCGGCCAGCCCCGTGGCCCTCGCCTGGGTTAGCGATCTACATCCCTGGTAGGCGCCACGTAACAGATAGGCTCCGGCTAGCAGTGGAAAGCGCTTCGCAACAAGGAGCATCAGCACGGAGATCCAGACAAGCCCCGCCCCGACGGTCAGACCACGCCCTCGAGCCACGCTATCATTCTCAGCAGGGGCTTGATCCTGCTCCGCATCCCCCAACCGTCCAAGAAAGGGATTGATAAGCGCGTTGCCAAGCGCCTGGAACGATCCCAGCATTCCAATGCGAGTGACACGCCAGTCTCCTACATCCCTCAAGAAGTTGGGCGCCAAAGGAAAAGCAAGATAGAGTACAACGAACGTTACACAGACGAAGGCTGCAAAGCGGACAAAATCTCCCCTGAGCAGGAAACGCCAGCGCCCGCCCGTCGTCGCCGACGCGGAAATAGGTTGTGGCGAAACCCAGACAATGGCAAGTGCGGATACGGCGAAGAGGAGCGCCGAAGCGAAATAGACGACGCGCATCGTAGTAGTCTCTGCCAACCAGCCACCCAAGGTAGGGGAGAGCACACCCCCAGCCGCATAGCCGGCGAAGACCGTGGTGAAGGTCCGTGCCACGCGGTAGCCATTGACGGCGTGCGCCAGATAGGCGTTGATCACCGGTATGCAATAGGCTGAGGCGGCGTAGATGAGGAGCCCCGGGACAAGTCCTTGCCAAGTACGTGCAATCCCGACGAGAAGAACGCCGACCAAGCCCGTGATCCAGCCCCCGACCATCACCCACTTGCGCGGCAGACGATCGGCCAATATACCGGCAGGGAGATATGTGGTGGCCCGCACCACATTAGCGATAGAAAGAAGCGCCCCGATCTGCACTGGCGTGGCTCCAAGCTGCTCGATATAGAGCGGCTGAATGTGGAAGAAGAGCCCCTCGCCAAACCCCCAGAGTAGAAGTGCCAAGGCAACCAACCGGACGTCACGATTCATGAGTGACTCGGCAATATGACTGTCCATCCCGTGCCTGTGGGGCGGAGGTATGGTTGTCGACATAAGTGAAGATCGACGTGGAAGTCCGGTTGATGGTCTATGGGATAGCTTCCCACGTGCCTGCGTGCGCTCATGGGATTTATTGTACATCGCCCTGACGGTTTGAACAACGTGCTCCATTGTGCTAGCATGACCGGTAAACGGAGGGAGACCGAGCCAAGGAGACTTATGGGAAAGACACTGCTTCTAACGGGACGGCCTGGCGTAGGGAAGACAACGGTTATCAAGCGAGTCGCCCAGACGCTGGGCGGTCAAGCTGGGGGCTTCTACACCGAGGAGATTCGGGACGACGACGAGCGCCGCGTGGGCTTTCGGCTGGTAACCCTGGCGGGGGACGAAGTCGTAATGGCGCACGTGGATCTGCGTGGTCAAGGACGCCCCACAGTCAGCCGGTATGGCGTGGACGTTGACGCGATTGAACGAGTAGGTGTGGCGGCTCTGCAAGAGGCCGCGACATCCAATGGAGTGATGATTGTCGATGAAATCGGCAAGATGGAGCTCTTCTCCGAGGCCTTCAAGGAGGCCGTGGAGCAAGCTGTAGCGGGCGACGCACGAGTCCTGGGCACTGTTATGAGCTCCCGCCGCCGGTGGGTGGATGAGCTGAAGGTACGCGATCGAGTGACCGTGTGGGAGGTGACCGTGGAGAATCGTGACGACCTTCCCAAGCGGATCCGTCGCTGGCTGTGACGTTGACGCTGAGGTGAAAAGACGGTACAATAATTCCAAGCGGCATTAGGTTGTAGCGTCACGTAACCGTAGGCCAATGCCTGGAAGGAGCACGTGACGGTATGAGCCATCAGGCCGAGCTAGGAGATATGGGCGACAAGATCACGGTTCATCCAACGACGATCGATAGCATTGAAAACATCGCCCGATGTCCTGGGCGATGTTGATGGTTTAAAGAACACGACAAGTTAGACTGCCTATCGGTTCGCGCCAGGTGACGAGTCGAGTGCTGTTGGGTGAGTTTGCGAGAGATTGAATACCAAGACGTATACTATGACTGAGGCAGAAGAGCATCTGTATAACCACATAACGGACAACTTGGATGCCATTATGGGCATCCTTCCGGAGGATATCCGAACCTTCTTGCAGGAGCGAGGTAGGCGTGACGACCTGCTAGAGATCATCTTGGACCTAGGGCGCGTCCCGACGGCCCGCTACACCGATGGCGAGGTGGTGCTGCGGGAGACGGAGGTCTCCCGCCAGGAGATCCAATACGTTGTGGAGCGCGTCGGAGAATTTGACGAGGATAACCGTGCCGGCATCGCGCGCACGCTGCACCGCATCGCTGCCATCCGAAACCGTAAAGGGGACATTGTGGGCCTAACGTGTCGGGTGGGGAGAGCCGTCTATGGCACGATTGCCATCATCCAGGACATCGTTGAGAGTGGCAACAGTATCCTGCTATTGGGACGCCCAGGCGTGGGGAAGACGACGATGCTGCGCGAAGCAGCTCGTGTCCTGGCGGACAAGAAGCGTGTCGTCATCGTCGACACCTCTAACGAAATCGGGGGCGACGGTGACATCCCACATCCGGCCATCGGGCGAGCTCGGCGGATGCAGGTAGCGACTCCGACTCTCCAGCATGAGGTGATGATTGAGGCTGTCGAGAACCACAACCCAGAAGTGATTGTCATCGACGAGATCGGGCGCGAGCTGGAGGCCGTGGCTGCGCGAACGATCGCTGAACGTGGCGTGCAGTTGATTGGAACCGCGCACGGTAACACGCTGGACAACCTGCTGATGAACCCCACGCTCTCTGACCTTGTGGGTGGTGTTGAGAGCGTGACGCTGTCTGACGAGGAGGCACGTCGGCGGAATACACAGAAGACGATTCTAGAGCGACGCGCCCCACCTACCTTTGACATCCTGATCGAGATTGAGGCACGACAGCGGCTGATCGTTCACAACGGGGTGGCTGAGTCTGTCGATGCCTTACTGCGAGGACGTCAGCCGTCGAAAGTCGAGCGGCGCTACCGAGACGCCGAAGGCGAGATTCAAGTTGAACATGCTACGCCGCTATCGCTGCAGGAAAGAGAACGAGGAAAGGGGCAAGGTCAAGGTAAGGCACGCTCAGCGTCGTTAGAAGGATCAAGGATGAGGCCAACTCCGGGAGGATCTGACCTCTCTTATGGCCGGGAGCCGCTCCACATCTACACATATGGGATCAACCGCAACCGCATGGAGAAGGCGGCGAAGCGGATGCATATGCCCACTCATCTCGTGAAGCGTGTGTCAGAAGCGGACCTGATGATCACGACAAAAGAGTTCTACAGACAGCGCACCAAGGTGATCAAGGAAGCAGAACAGCGTGACATCCCGATCTACGTGCTGCGCAACGACACGATTGGACAAATGCAGAGTTGTCTGGGTGACATCTTCGACGTGAAGCGTCAAGAACCCAAACCGCTGGAGCAAGCGCTCACGGAGGCGGAGAAAGCCATCCAGAAGGTGCTAAACGGAGAGCCAGAGGTGGTCCTTTCGCCGCAGAATGCTTACATCCGCCGTCGCCAACACGAGCTAGCCAGAGCTGCCGATCTGGTCTCGGCATCACGGGGGAAGGAACCCAATCGACGGGTCCGCATCTACCAGGGTTAGGCGCGGCATAGGGACATCCATGGGGTTTTTCATCACGCTCGAGGGTCCTGATGGTAGCGGGAAGACTACACAGGCGCGCCTTCTGTCTCAGTGGCTCCGGGATCGAGGTCATGATGTAGTGGTGTCCCGTGAGCCCGGCGGCAGCGACATCGGGGATCAGATTCGAGATGTCCTGCACGATTCAGATAACACGGCGATGGCTCCCCAGACTGAGTTCTTGCTCTACTCAGCGTCGCGCTCGCAGCACGTCTCGCAGTTGATCCTGCCCTCGCTGAGGGCCGGCAAGGTGGTGATCAGTGACCGGTATGCCGACAGCTCGCTGGCCTATCAAGGCTATGGTCGGGGACTTGACCTGGAGATGCTAGAAGTCATCACTGCCTTCGCGACACAAGGCCTGCAACCGGATCTGACGCTCTACTTCGACATAGCCGCCGGTGAAGGCCTAGAGCGGAGGCTGCTGAGCGGGGAGACATGGAATCGTATGGACGCCGAGGCCTTGGTCTTTCATCAACGCGTTCGCGCTGGCTACCTGGAGCTAGCCAGCGCGGAACCGGATCGATGGGAGATTATAGAGGCCAATCGTCCCATAGACGACGTCCAGGAGGACGTCAGAGGGGTGGTGATAGCGCGTCTAGAGGCGGGCTGACGTCATGGGATGCACATCCTCCCTGCCGTCCATGAAGCCACGACGTCGTAGCGTCTCTCAGATACCGTATGGCTCGTCCCCGAAGTCCTCTCCGCCCTCACCCATGAGGTCCGGCATGGACTTCTCGATGTCCTCCGGGCTCTCGCCAGCCTCAAGCCGGCCCACGACCTCGTCGAACTCCGGCCCGAGATCCTCCCCGACCTCATCGCTCATCTTTCGCATCCAACGCCCGAGGCTCTTGGGATCGTTCTCGTCAAAATCCGGCATATTGCCAGGATCAGCCATGTCCTCTAGGCGGCTGTCCTCAGAACGGACGACCCGGACACGGGAGACCAAGCGGGTGAGGTTCGTGCCCTCGCAGCGGGGGCAGATAGCGGTCCCCTGCTCGGCCTTCGAAAACGTGCGCCAGAAGATAGAAACCCGGCGCTCACAGTCGTGACAGTAGTACTCGTAAATAGGCATATTAACCTCCTATCACTTGACGCCAGCAGATTGTCAGATGACCTGACCGACTTATCTATAGTGCGAACCTTCGGCAAGCTTGATATGCTTGAAATGCCTGCAATGCCTGCAATGCCTGCAATCTACTGGTGTATCAGTATACCAACTTACCACAGCCGTCGCAAGTGAGCACGATCCATGGAGAAAGAGAACCTATACGACTTCGAGAGGGAACCCCTGCTAATCGTGATATCTGGTCCCTCGGGGGTGGGCAAAGACAGCTTGGTCCAGCGGTTGGAGGAGCGGGGCTGCCCGTTCTACTTCGTCGTCACAGTCACCGATCGTCCCCCTCGCCCCGATGAGGTGGATGGAGAGGACTACTTCTTCGTCTCCACGGAAACGTTTGAGCGGATGATAGAGGAGGATGAGTTGCTGGAGCACGCCGTCGTCTACGGACAGTACAAGGGGGTCCCGAAACAGCAAGTGAGGGAAGCGATGGCTTCGGGCAAAGACGTGGTGATGCGGGTGGACGTACAAGGAGCAGAGACGATTCATCAGATCGTTCCAGAGGCCGTGCTGATCTTTCTGTCGGCCGCCTCGGAGAGAGAACTAGAGCAACGGCTCCTCGACCGGGGAGACGATTCGTTGGAGCAAGTCGAGCGTCGCATCGCCACAGCGCGGGAGGAGATGAAGGAACTGCCGGCTTTTGACTACGTCGTCATCAACCGAGACGGGGCCTTGGATCACGCTGTCGATGACGTCTTGGCCATCATCCGCGCCGAACACTGCCGAGTTGACCAACGAGAGGTGAGCTTATGACTGACCAGAAAGGTCCCTTGGACATTCGAGTCGACGACCGGGTGCGCTTGCGCAAACCCCATCCGTGTGGGGGGTATGAATGGGAGGTGACGAGGATTGGAGCCGACATCGGCATCCGGTGTCTGACCTGTGGTCGGCGTGTCTTGCTCCCCCGAGCCAAGTTCGAGAAGCAGGTTAAACGCATCACGAGACCTGGCTTGGAAGCACAAGACTAGCACTATGCCGCCCAGGCGAGTTCTCCTCGCATACTTGAACACTGGTGGGGGGCACCGGAGCGCGGCCCTCGCTGTGGCCGAGGCATTGGAAGAGCGTCGCAGCGAAAGCGTTCGGATCAACCTCGTGGACGTCACCGCCGAGTACTTCCCCTGGCCTCTCAGCAAACTTAGCGTCATCTATAAGTGGCTGGTCCGTCTGAATGGGTGGCCTTGGGCGGTCATCTACCATCTGACGAACGGACCACGCCGGATGGCGATACTCAGAGGCGGATGGTGGCTTCTCGCAGGCCGATCGACTCTAAGCCTCCTCAGGGACCATCCTTGCGACGTGATTGTGTGTTGCCACCCCCTATTGAAGGCTCCCGTCACACAGGCGTTGGAGGTGAGAGGATGCGAGACAGCATTGATCACCTTGGTCACGGATCTCGCCTCTGGCCATGCTGCGTGGTTCCATCCCCCGGAGGGAAGATGTCTCGTGGCGACTGAGCAGGTACGAGAAGGCGCCCTAGCCTGTGGGCTCCCAGCTGACTCAGTAGAGGTAACCGGGTTGCCCGTGAGGCTCTGCTTCGCTCAAGCGGCGGAACGGGATCCAACGCTCACCCGGGAGGACCTGGGACTGGAAGCAGACGAGCCCGTGGTGCTCCTATTGAGCGGCGCCGACGGTGTAGGTCCCTTTTACTCCCTGGTGGAGCTCATTATGACGACCTCTAAGGGTATCCAGTTGGTCGCGATCACGGGGCGTAACGAGAGATTACGAGCGAAACTCGCCGAAAGAGCTTGGGAACACCCTCTATATGTGGAGGGATTTGTGGACAACGTCCAAGATTGGATGCACGCAGCGGATCTTCTGGTGACCAAAGCGGGACCAGCCACTATGACAGAGGCTTTCGTTGTGGGCACCCCGATGATCCTGAGCGGAGCTATCCCGGGTCAAGAGCCGCCGAACGTGGCCTATGTAAGAGAGACGGGAGCGGCGATTTGGGCCCCGCAGCCCGCCCAGGCAGCAAAGGCTGTGCTTCATCTCCTTTCGGCGCAGAAGGATAAGCTGCATCATATGACGAGCAAGGCCCAAGAAGCAGCCTGCCCTGAAGCCGCGCGGCGAGTGGCCGACATCGTATGGACAGTCGCCGATCGCTCGCGTGGTGATCGGAGCAGCTAACACGCTAGCGGCAGTGGACAGTCAGGGTTTCCCGCTTGACTTCCCACTGTCAGTTCTTATAATGCCCTTACAATGTTCTCGTGGTGCAGAAGCAGGGTTATTCTACGCGTGTTGGGACGAAAGGTGCCCTTGAACGCGTTGCCTCACGTGCAGCCTTTGTTCCTCCTGCAGATGCTGATTGGGCTGTCGCAGATCCTTAACGGTGGCGCTGCCCAGTCGGAGGCCCTTGCCCGCGCGTTAATCCTTGATGGTCAGCAGCGGCTGCGCGAACTTCGCGACGCCGCTCCACATCTGGATCTTTCTTTGAGCCGTCTGTTGAGGAGGATCCGTGCTAGCGAAACGCCCGATGAATGTCTCTCGGACGAGGAGAGCGCGGTTCAGGCTATGATCGAGATGTGTCTGGGACTGATGCTGCGCTGGCTATCCAAGGGGGACGACCGGTCCTCTCACCACGCAGTGTCCGTTGTGCTGAAGCGCCTTTCCTCTTCTGACGTCCTCCTACCCTCGTACGCTTCCCCTTTTTTCTGTCTTCTGTTCAGAGCGCGATCGTGTCTGATAGCCTAGTCTAGGAGGCGTTCAGGCGTCTGTCTGTTCCTCGGTCAGGCCTGGGACCCGAAGAGGTCTCGTGTTTGACCTAACAGACTTGTCCTGAGCATCTTCCTAGTCAGTGCTAAGAGGACTGGGCTGGCAGGTCCCTGCCGGCTCGACCGAGTCTTGGCAGCGTATGCCGTCGGGCTACTCCACTGAACCTTTCCCACGCTGCCCTGACCTCGAAGAGGCTTGATCCCCGTTGCGCGTGCGTTTTGAGTGAGGGATCAAATCCCACCGTTCTGCTGAACAGATCTAGAGGAGGAACACCGTGAAGATTCGATTGATTGAGCCCAAAGCACCTGGGCTGAACGTTTTCGACCGGGCACTCTTGCCGCGCCTGGGACTGCCGCTGATGGGCCGCGTGTTGGCCGATCGCGGCCACGATGTGCGCATCTACGTCGAGACACTGGCCCCAGTCGACTGGGAAGACGTTGCACAGGCTGACCTGGTTGGATTCTCCACCACGACGGCCACAACCCCGACGGCCTACAGGATGGCCCAGCGCGTGCGCGACCTGGGCATCCCGACCGTGATTGGAGGACCTCACGCCACCTTCCTTCCGGAGGAGGGCCTGGAGAACTGCGACTTCGTCGTTCGGCGCGAGGGTCAAGAGACCCTACCAGCGTTGGTGGAGGCTCTGGAGGGGAACCAGGACGTGACCGACATCCCGGGGCTTTCCTATTCAGGAGCAGCGGGCCGGCCAGTCCACAATCCCGATCGCCGCCCTTGCCCCCCGGACCTTTTCGAGACCCTTCCTGCCCCTGCGTTGGATCTTATTGTGGGGCACGAGCAGATGACTAACATACCGATCATGACGCAGTGGGGATGTCCCTTCAATTGCGACTTCTGTTCAGTCATTCATATGTTTGGCCGTCGCGTTCGGGCTCGCGCCATTGAGAACGTGCTGGATGAGCTGGAAACCTATCGTGACCGGGGCGCGATCTTCTTCTATGACGACAACTTCGTCGTCGATAGGCGCCGAACCAAGGCACTGTTGCGAGGGATGATTGAGCGGGATCTGACGCCCCTGTGGTCAGCCCAGGTGCGGGCCGAGGTCGTCTACAAGGATAAGAGGACCCGCGAGCTCGATCACGAGTTGCTCAGGCTGATGCGCGACTCGGGCTGTGCCATGGTGTACTGCGGCTTTGAGTCTGTCAGCCAGGCGACGTTGGACGCGTATAACAAGCACCAAGAGGTGCGTGACGTCCGCGAGAGCGTGCAGGCCTTCCATGACTACGGCATTCACGTCCATGGCATGTTCGTCCTGGGCGCAGACACGGACGAGACGACCATATTCGATCAGACGGTTGACTTCGCGCTGGAGAACCAGATCGATACCGTGCAGTTCCTGATGCTAACACCTTGTCCCGGGACGCCCTTCTACGAGCGTATGGTGGAGGAAGATCGGCTCCTGACCGACGATCTGAGCTTGTATGATGGACATCACTGTGTCGTTCAGCCTAAACTGATGAGTGCCTATGACCTACAGATCGGCACTTGTCGAGCGATGGCACGTTTTTACTCCGTTGGTCACGTTTTGGGTCTCTTCCTGTCCAACGTGAGCCGTAATCTGCCTTTCTTGATCAGCCTTTTGTGGCGCGAGCGGGGCTTGCGGCTCCAGCTGCCGCGGATGGCTGCCCTCTCCTTGCTGCCGTCGCGCTGGCCGGATTTGCTCGGCACCTTGCGGGATGCGTTGTCGCAGGAGTCGTGGAGACGACTACAAGACATCTTGGCGGTGCCGATGCTCCGTCTCTACGGCCATAAGCACGTTCGAGACTGGCTACAGCAGTCTCGGTCCCAAGCCTACATTGAGCGTTTGCGTCAATTGATGAAGCCTCAGCGGCAGGCAGCCGGGGCTTCCTAGGGTACCTCGCTGTCTCTCGCACCAGCTCCCATCGGCGGGAGGGGAAAGCCTTGACTCAAGGCTTTCCCTTTCAGTACGCCGAGTTCAACGCGCGAATCCAGCCTGGAGGGCGATGCCTCAAGCCGGTTCTAATACGGATCTTATGCCGTGCTAACGTATTTCCTATCTCCACCCGTCATAATTTGGACACGTACGCATGAAGCGCTGTGCGGAGAAACGACGCTTCTTGTCCGACGACAGGGTAGAAAATTATGTTACAATCACTGATTCAGAAGAAAGACGACGAGCGGATGGTTGGCGGCGAGCTGCCGCATGAGTTGCCTGTGTTGCCTCTGCGCAACGTGGTGGCATTTCCTCATACGATGCTGCCATTGGCGATCGGCATTCCTCGTTCTGTTAAGTTAGTGGAAGACTCGCTTGATGCGGAACGCCTAATCGTTCTCACGGCAATGACTGATCCGGCGGTTGAGGAGCCGGGCTTGGACGGCGTCTATCAGACAGGAACCGTAGCCCGTGTTGAACGCGTGGTGCGGCTTGAGGACGACGATACCGCTGAGTATCAGATCATCGTTCGCGGGCTGATGCGCGTGCGCATCACCGAGTGGATGGCTGAGGAACCTTACCTCACAGCTCACGTCGAGCCGTATCCTGAGGTGATAGGGAATGAGACGGAGGTCGAGGCGCTGCGGCGCGAGTTGCTTGATCTAGCGCGGCGTATGGTCTCTTACTTCCCTCAGGTGCCAGAGGAAGCTATCCAGATGCTTCATCAGGTCCCAGAAGCGGACGTTCTGCTTTACGCTCTTGCGTCCAACCTCCAGTTGGATGTGGAGCAGGCCCAGGAGGTTCTCTCTGGGGAGGATATGATCGCTCAGATGCATACCTTGCTGCGCGATATGCAGCGCGAGCTGGAGGTGCTGGAGGTCAGCGAGGAGATCCGCGAGGAAGCTCAGTCTGAGATGGAGAAGACGCAACGTGAATACGTCTTGCGTCAGCAGCTCAAGGCCATACGCAAGGAGCTGGGTGAGGCCGAGGATGGTTCCGAGGCGGACGTCTATCGCCAGAAGCTCGAGGAGGCTGAGCTTCCTGAGGAGGCTCGCAGGGAGGCCGAGCGTGAGCTGGACCGCTTGGCGCAGCTGCATCCCCAGTCGGCCGAGGTGGGTGTTATCAAGACCTACCTTGACTGGCTGCTGGAGCTGCCGTGGAACACGGTCTCGGAGGACAACCTTGACCTCGGTCATGCGGACACTGTGCTGGAGGAGGACCATTACGGCCTGGAGAAGGTCAAGGAGCGTATTCTCGAGTTTCTGGCTGTGCGGAAGCTTCATCGGGAGCGCGACGTGAAGCAGCCCGAGGAGTACGCGTCGACGATTCTTTGCTTTGTAGGTCCCCCTGGTGTGGGTAAGACCAGCCTGGGGCGCTCGATCGCGCGAGCCTTGGGCCGTAAGTTCACCCGAATGAGTCTGGGTGGGCTCCGCGATGAGGCGGAGATTCGCGGTCACCGCCGCACGTACATCGGCGCGATGCCTGGTCGGATCATCCAGGCACTTAAGCGTGTGGGAACGCGCAACCCGGTCTTCATGCTCGATGAGGTGGATAAGGTTAGTTCGAGCTGGCGCGGCGACCCGGCCAGCGCCTTGCTGGAGGTCCTCGACCCGCAGCAGAACCATGCCTTCCGCGATCACTACCTGGACCTGGACTTCGATCTGAGCGACGTTTTCTTCATCACCACGGCCAATACGCTGAGCACCATCCCGCCAGCGCTGCAGGATCGTATGGAGGTCATCGAGATCGATGGCTACACCGAGTACGACAAGGTCCAGATTGCCGAAGGCTACCTGGTGCCCCGCCAGATCAAGGTCAATGGCTTGGAGCCCAGCGAGGTCGAGGTCACCGAGGAGGGGCTGCGCACCATCATCCGCGATTACACCCGTGAGGCTGGTGTCCGTAACCTCGAGCGCGAGATTGGTCGAGCGCTCCGCAAGGTGGCTATGAACGTCGCCAAGTGCTCGGATGACGAGGCCGCCTGCACCGACGTGTTGGATGAGGAGCAGGTGCGGGAGTTTCTGGGAAAACCGCGCTATCGCGAGGAGGCCCAGCTACGGACGGAGCTTCCGGGGGTGGCCACAGGCCTTGCCTGGACCCCGACCGGCGGTCGGGTCCTCTTCGTCGAGGCCCGAGTCATGGAGGGCAAGGACAAGCTTCTCCTCACCGGGCAGCTTGGCGACGTGATGAAGGAGTCCGCCCGCATCGCGCTCAGTTTCGTGCAGGGCGAGCTGGATCGGCTTGGGCTCGCCGCGGATGCGCTGCAGGACAAGACGGTGCACCTGCACGTGCCGGCTGGCGCGATCCCGAAGGATGGCCCATCAGCGGGCGTCACGCTGGTGACCGCTCTCATCTCC
This sequence comes from uncultured Anaerolineales bacterium, assembly GCA_964514285.1. GTDB lineage: Bacteria > Chloroflexota > Anaerolineae > B4-G1 > B4-G1 > SKLM01. The sequence continues at coordinate 115,846 of CAZEQC010000001.1, forward strand.
GTGCTCACAGGGCGCTCCGTGCGCGAGGAGATCGGTATGACAGGCGAGGTCACGCTGCAGGGTCGCGTCCTCCCTATTGGCGGCGTCAAGCAGAAGGTCCTGGCCGCCCATCGCCGTGGCTTGAAGACCATCATCCTGCCCAAGGCCAACGAGGCCGACCTGGACGAGGTCCCGGAGGAGATTCGCGACGAGCTGGCGTTCGAGTTGGTCGAGCACGTCGATGAGGTGCTTCAACTCGCTTTCGAGTCCAAGCTCGATATCGAAGCTCCCCTGATTGGCGACAATGGGCGCGAGCAGGAAACGGTCGAGTCGCTGGCGTAGCCTCCTGTTCGTCGACGGGGAGACACCGATAGAGAAAGCCCCAGGGGACCCACCCCTGGGGCTTTTTTGACTATCAGCCGGGCCTATCGATCAAACGAGAAACACCGTGTCGTCGGTCAGCGTGCGCCTTGCGTCCTCGTACCCCAGTGCAATCAACTCGCGGCTCACCTCCGGCTCGTAGCGAACGATGCGTAGCAGGCCGGTCTCTCGGCTGGGTGTGATCACCTCGCAGCGCACGTAACGGTGCTCACGATCCACCTGGGCCGTCACCAGCTGATTCACGTTCTGGAGCTGCTTGAAGTCGTTCTCGAACGTAGCGCTCAGCGCCAGATCGAGCATCACGGCAAAGGCCTTCCACGGCCAGCGCGGCGGTTCCATGTGCTCCTCACCCACCGGTGACAGCAGCACCACCAGGATCTCGTCAGCGCCCGCGTCGATCGCCTCCGCCAGCGGCGTGTTGGCCATCACAGCCCCATCCCAGTAGTGGCGCCCCTCCACCTCCGTCCAGGGGTAGATCAGCGGGATTGAGCAGCTGGCCAGGATGTGGTCGGGCGTCAGAGCTCCCTCTCGATTGTCGAAGACGCGCAGATCCCCCGCCTCGATCTCGGTGGCCGTGATCAGCAGCCGCTTATCGGTCTTCCCCAGGGCGTCGAAGTCGATGAAGGTGTGGAGCGTCTGGCGCCAGGGCGATGTATCGTAGAGCGACCGCCAGGGCCGCAGCCGCCAGAAGCGATGGACGTCCTTCGTCCGCGTCCCCAACCACGCTGCCTCAAGCTCAGCCGCGTTGGCGCCCGAGGCGATGGCAGCCGCGTTGATCGCACCAATGGAGGTGCCGACGAGAATGTCGGGTGTCAGCCCGGCTTCCTCCAGGTACTTGTAGACGCCACACTCGTAAGCTCCACGCCCGCCCCCTCCGGAAAGCACTAGTGCTCGCTTGGTCTCCTCGCCCATCTCTTCTCCTCGTGTCTGCGTATCTGGCTTCGTTTGTCTTTGTCGCTAGCGTATTGTACTCGATCTGGGGCCAGGGAAAAGAGTTCGGATTAGGGCTCCATTTCCCCCTGCCTGTCTTCTGCCATTTCTGTCTCCTTGTTCTCTGCTGTTCTCTTTGCCCAGTTCGTCAACGTATGCTATCATAGCGGCGAGAGTGTCTCACTGACGTTCATCGACTGTCGAAACCGACACGACTGCTGATGAGGAGAAGATTGAAGAAACCAGTATTGATGGCCGTTTTTGCCCATCCGGACGACGAGGCCTTCGGCACCGGCGGCACGCTGTCGAAGTACGCCGCTGAGGGCTGCGTCGTCTACTTGGTGACGGCCACCCGCGGCGAGGCCGGGGAGATCGCCGAGCCGGACCTAGCGACCAGCGCCGACCTGCCCTTCGTCCGCGAGCAGGAGCTGCGCTGCGCGTGCGAGACTTACGGCATCAACCCACCCCGCTTCCTCGACTACGCCGACGGGCTGCTCCCCCTGATCCATCAGGGGCAGGCAGTGGGCAAAGTGGTCCGCCTGATCCGTGAGCTTCGGCCCCAGGTCATCATCACCTTTGGCCCGGAGGGCATCTACGGCCACTACGATCACATCGCCGTGCATCGCTGGACCACCATCGCCGTGGACATGGCCGCCGACGCCGACTGTTTTCCTCACCACGTGGACGACGTGTGTGAGCCGCACCAGGTCGGTAAGGTCTACTTCCGCGTGATGCCTGAAGAGCAGATCGAAGCCCGAGAAGAGAGGGACGAGCCGAGGGCTATGATGATGGACGGGGTTCCCTTCCCCTTCGTGGGGCGACCTCTGGAGGAGATCACGACCATCATCGACGTCAGCGCGTACGTGGACCAGAAGCTCCGGGGCATCCAGTGCCACGCCACGCAGGTAGGGCGCCAGAATCGCTTCTCCGACGTGTCTGAGGAGGCTTTGAGGGAGTACGGCTTCTTCAGCGAGCATTTTCTCCTGGCGCGCTCGACCGTCGGTTGGCCGGAGGAGGTGGAGACGGACCTATTCGCTCGACTGAGATGAGTACCACCCTGAGCCGTCCTGACAACGCGTCATGGATACCTGTTGAAAGGGAATAAGCTTCCGTAGCTATGGAGACGACAAAGCCGCCTTTCGAACGTGCAGACCGTGCCTTGGATCGGGATGGAGAGCAACATCCTGCCGAGAAGGACTTTCAGGCTGGCCGCGTCATCACTGTCAGCGCCGCGCACGGCGTGCACGATACTTACACTGCCTTCCTGCCCTCTCTCCTGCCGGTCTTCATCCAAAACCTTGCCCTCTCGAAGACGCGGGCTGGGCTCCTGACCGTTTTCCTCCAGGTCCCGTCGCTCCTGCAGCCCTTCATCGGGCACCTGGCCGATCGTGTGAGCCTCCGCTACTTGGTCATCCTCGCACCCGCTGTGACTGCCGCTATGATGAGCTTGCTAGGCGTGGCTCCCCGCTACGCTATGTTGGGCTTGCTGTTGGTCCTGGCCGGCGTCAGCTCTGCGGCTCTGCATTCGGTGGGGCCAGTGATGGCCGGGCGTCTTTCGGGAGAGAGCCTGGGACGGGGGATGGGCTTCTGGATGGTCGGTGGGGAGCTGGGCCGCACCCTGGGCCCGATCATCATCGTCAGCGCGCTACAGATCCTGACGCCTAAGGGGACCCCCTGGTTGATGCTGGGTGGGGTTCTGATGTCAGGTATCCTCTTCGTCCTGCTACAGGATGTGGCTGGGCGGCCGCCGCCGGCTGGTGCAGCGTTGCCCTGGATCGACGCTTTGCGTGCCCTAGGTCCTCTTCTGGCTCCTCTGATTGGGATCATCATCGCCCGCTCGTTCATGGTGTCGGCTCTGACCACCTACTTGCCCACCTTTCTCAGCGAGGAGGGCAGTGGTCTCTTCTTCGCCGGGGCCTCCCTCTCCATCCTGGAGGGGGCTGGCGTGATCGGCGCGCTGGTCGGGGGCTCTCTGAGCGATCAGCTCGGCCGGCGCACCGTCTTGTTCGCCTCGATGATGGCGACCCCGCTCTTGATGGTCGCTTTCCTTGCCACCGATGGCTCGATCCACATTCTGCTTCTGCTCTTGCTGGGGTTGAGCGCGCTCTCTGTCGGCCCGGTCATCATGGCTCTCGTGCAGGAGAACCTTCCGGAGAATCGGGCTCTGGCCAACGGTCTCTATATGGCCCTCAGCTTTGTGCTCCGTTCGGGCGTCATCGTGGTGATTGGAGCGATCGGCGATTGGCTCAGCCTGCGGGCAGCCTTCATGGTCAGCGCCGTCGCGCCTCTGTTGGGGCTCCCTCTCATTCTTCTCTTGCCTCGTAGGGACTAGCTTAACGCTCTGCAGACGGCACGCCCCTGCCCGCTTACGTGGACCAGAGCGATAGCTGGCGCGGCGGGCGGCGACCGTCCAGCAGGATGAAGGGCGCCGTCCGCTTGACCACGATCCCCAGCCTGCCCAGATGACTCAAGTCTTGCAGCTTGCCCTGGCGTCGAGCTCTCATGATCCTCTCACTGCCCTTTGGGCCGATACCTGGCACGCGCAGAAGCTCGCGCTGGCTTGCCGTGTTGACTTCCACTGGGGCTTGCCGCAGGTTCCGCTCGGCCCAGACTAATTTCGGATCGGTCTCCAGCGGCAGATTGCCCCTCCGATCAAACGGCAGCTCCTCGGCGTCGAAGCCGTAGTCACGTAGCAGGAAGGACGCCTGATAGAGCCGATGCTCCCGCTCTTGTGGCGTGGGAGGATGTTCCTCCAACGGTGTGTCTACCACCGGCGTGAAGGCCATGAAGTAGGTCCGTGCCAGCCCTAGCTCTTGGTGCAGAAACGCCGTCGTCGTCAACAGCTCGACGTCGCTCTCGTCGCCGGCGCCGACGACGAACTGGGTGGTGGAGCTTGGCCAGCGCCCCGGTCTCTCTCGCCGGATCTCCTCGATCCAGCGCAAACGCTGCAGCAGCTCGTCGTTGAACGTCTTGTGCGGGGCCAGAGAGCTGAGGCGCTTCGTGTTGGGGGCCTCCAGGTTGACCGAGACCCGGTTGGCCAGGCTCATCGCCGTCTCGACCTGCTCCCGCTCGGCGCCGGGCATGATCTTGAGATGGATGTAGCCCTGGAAATCGTAGCGGTGCCGCAGGATCTCCGCAGCATCAATTAGCCGCTCTTCTGTGTTCGGACCTCCGCCGGCGATGGCCGAGCTGAGGAAGATACCCTGGGCGATTCCGCTCTGGTGGAGCTGCATGAAGAGCCGGGCCAGCTCGTCCGGATGGAAGGTGGCCCGGCGGAAGTCACGTCCTTGGCGAAAGGCGCAGTAGTGGCAGTCGCGCTCACAGGCCGAGGTGAGTAAGGTCTTCATCAGGGCAATGCGCTTGCCGCCGGGCATCACCGCATGGTGGATGCAGTCGGCCAGATCGCCCGTATCCTGCTGCCTTGATGGCCGGCGCGTGCCAGCCACCTCCTCAGCCGGCTCAAAGCGGGTGGCCGGCCCCAATAGCCTGAGCTTATCTACTGCCTCCATCGCGCCTCCACTCACCATGATAAGAACAAACGTTCGATCTGTCAAGGCGCCTAGCAGCTGTTATCATGCTCTTCTGGCCAAGGTGACCGGCACTTGGGAGCGCAGAGTTCTGGCCCGAATCAGCTACCGTTATATCTGTGTGGCTTTGCCTCTCCTTTCGTCACACCAAGCATACAGAGGATGGCTAACACGAAGAAGCCCGGTGTGACCAAGAAGATCATATTGTAGTTGTTGCCTGTGAGATCGATCACCCAGCCGTTCAGGATTGGGCCCACCACCGCCGCCAGCGTGCCCGCCACGTAGTAGAGGCCGGTGTAGGTTCCCAACGTTGCCTCCGAGGGCGAGGTGTCCACCACCATCGGCAGGCTGTTGATGTTGACCAGCGACCATGCCACGCCTCCCACCGCTAGCAGTGCCACAATGGCCGGCACCGTCGGAGTGAAGAACGCGATTAGCAGCAGTATGGCGAAAGCCGCGAGGCCGACGATGATCGTTCTCCGGCGGCCAAAGCGGGTGGCGATGAAGCCGCTGGGGATCGAGAAGGCGATGAACGTGACGTAGGCTACGCTCAGTATCATACTGGCCGTGGATTCGCTCACCCCCAGGGTTACCACGCCGTAGGAGCTGAAAAAGGTCTCGATGGCGTTATAGCCTACGAACCAGAAGAAGATGGCCAGGATAAGAAGCGCCAAGCTACGGACGTTCTCTGGTGGGATATCGCGCACGGCGTAGAAGATCCCCAGGCCTTTCTCTCGCGAGGAGGCTGAGCCGACCAATTCCCGCGGTTCCTTGACCCTCCAGAAGAGGATTCCGACCGCGATCAGAGTGATAGCGCCCCCGACCCAGAAGGGTAGAGGTCGGTAGATCTTGTAGAGCGCACCCCCTACCAAGAACGCCAGGACGCCGCCCAGGCCACCCATCAGATTGATGACCCCGTTGGCCTTCGACCGGAGGGGCGAGGGCACCAGATCGGGCATCAGGGCGATGACGGGCGTGCGGAAGGCCGCCATGGCCAGCAGCATGACGCTCAAGGTGGCGACGAAGAAGACGAATAGACCCGTCAGCTCACTCACCTGACCGTTGAGCGCCGGAGGAATCATCCTCGGGGCGATCGGTATCAGGGCAAAGGCGGCCACAGCTACAGGGGCGAAGCCGATGATGTACGGCATCCGGCGGCCGATGCGCGTGTGGGTTCGGTCGCTCAGAGCTCCCATCAGGGGTTGGATGAAGAAGGCGGCGATGTTGTCGAGGGTCATAATGAAGCCGGTCAGGGTGGCGCTCAGACCAAAGCCGAGCGTCGAGGCCTCAAACCCCGGATTCCCGGCCTGCAGGAAGATTGGAACGTATGTGTTGTACACGGCCCACATGATGCTGGTGGAGAAGAAGCCGAAGCCAATGAGGAACGTTTTCTTGTAGTCGAGTTGCTGATCCATGAAGGTCTCCTTTGATTCGATGATGACAAGCACGTCTCGAACCGGTCACATCTTCTACATGGGTATACCCGCGCCCCGGCGGTGCTGCACGAGTGCTATCGGCGCACCAGCACGTACCGACCACGCGTCGTCTGAGAGGTGGCGGTGTACAGGTACGTCGCCGGGCCCACGATCACCAGGTCCCCGTGGCCGATGCCCCAGTTGTTCGCCACGTCCATAATCACCGGATTGCCTGGATACGTCTCCCAAGGACCGTCGATGGCAGGGCCCACGCTGCGGGCGAAACCCAGCGCAAACTGATCATCCACGACGGCGGGATCGCTGGGGCCACGCACCCCCTCGTAGGCCATATAGGCGTGCTCCCCCACGCGCACGACATCGGCCGAGGATATGGTGCGGAAGTCGAAGTAAGGGTTAGCCGCTGCCCCCCGGGCGTCCAGGGGGCCGTAACCGTTCTCCGCCCCAAAGAGGGGGTTTGAGGCGCACTTCCGGAGGCCGCTCGCTCCAGCGGCTTTGTCGCCGACGTAGCAGCCCATATGACCCGGATCTCGGCCCAAGCCCACGAAGACGTAGAGATGCGTGCCTTCAACGAAGATCCCTGGCGGCGCGCCGACCAGACAGTCGCCAAACTCCTTCTCGGCGTAGATGTTGGGATGCTCGCCGATCGATTCGGCCTCTGTGCATGGCTCTGTCTCCGACTGCCACTGTCCGCTGCCTGGGACGTGTGCCTCCGCGGACCAGTGAATGCCGTCGGGAGACGTGCGCAGGTAGGTGCCTGCACCCCATTCGTACACGATGTACGCCCTGCCGCCGTCGAAGAAGACCCGAGGATACTGCTGCTGTCCCGTGTGATCGTGCCCTGGTCTGCATGGACAGCTGCTGCATGGAAAGAGACAGACCGGGTCCTCCAGCGAGAAGTGGAGGCCGCCATCGTAACTCTTCCACAGTGTGACGCACCCCGGAAACGGCGCTGGATCGCCGCACGAGTCGACTACGCCCGCCGACTCGTGGCTGGCGTGTAGATACGACCAGAACTCACCGCCGCCTCGATGCACGGTGTCCGACTCACCCACCGGGAGCCCCACGTCGACAGCCTCGACCACCCACTCGGCCTGACCAGCCCAGAAGTCGTCGAGTGTGGCGAAGTGACGCCCTGCGGGCGGCGTGGGGACGAAGGCAGAGGCCACCAGCGTCGTGGGCGTCGGGAGGGGGGGCGTCCTCGTCGGCGTTGGTGGAGTGGGCGTGGCCGTCGGTTCGGGCGTGGAGGTAGGGACGGGCGTCGTCGGCGTGGGCGAAGGGTTCGGCGAGGGCGTCACAGTGGCTGTTGGGCTTGGAACGGGCGTGCTTGTCGAGGCCACCGTCGGAAGCGGGGTAGGGGACGGGGCCTGCGTCGTTGGTGCCGGGGATGCGCCCGGTCCGCAGCTTGTCGTGCTAGCTGAGACGAGCAAGAGCAGCACGATGACGGGGTAGACACACCGCAGCCCCGTCATACGCCGCTGAATCTGCCGTGATCGTTCGTAACAAAAAAGGGAGCCCCAAGGCTCCCTCTGTCCTTGCAGAACAATGGCCAATCTCTATGCCACAGCGTCCTTCGCCACTTGGACGATCTCAGCGAAAGCGTCCTCATCTCGGACAGCGAGATCGGCCAGGATCTTGCGGTCCAGCGCCACGTCGGCTTCCTTCAGACCGTGGATAAAGCGGCTGTACGGCATCCCATGCTGTCTCGCGGCCGCGTTGATGCGCGTGATCCACAGCCGTCGGAGATCGCGCCGGCGCTGACGCCGATCTCGGTAAGCATACCATTGGGACTTCATCCAGGCTTCGTTAGCCCGGCGGTAAAGATGATGTCGCGTTCCCCAGTAGCCCTTCGTATCCCGAAGGATCTTCTTGTGGCGACGACGTCGATTTCCTCCACCCTTGACTCGCACTGCTCTTTGCTCCTTTGAGAACTAGTTATCCAGCCAAAAACGAATCCGCCTTCACCTGGCGGATCTTCTTCTGATCCTTAAAGGCTTCTCGACTGTGAGGTGTCGGGAGAGGCGGTTTGGCCCGCCCTCCTCTTGCTCACTCTTCAGACGGGGTCAAGACCATCAGCATCGAGTAGCGGTCCATGCTCGGCCGTTGTTCGACCTCGCTGATGTCAGACAGCTCCTCAGCGATCTCTCGCAGTTTCTCGCGTCCGATCTCGGGGTAGGTGATCTCCCGACCTCTGAAGCGCATACGGACTTTAACCTTCTTGCCGTCTTCGAGCCAGCCTCTGGCTCGGCGCACCTTAAAGTCGCGATGGTGATCCGCCGTCTTGGGCCGCAGCTGGATCTCCTTGACCTCGATGTGCTTCTGTGATTTGCGCGCCTGCTGGGCTGCTTTCTCCTGTTCATATTTGAACTTCCCGTAGTCCATCACCTTGACCACGGGGGGATTGGCGTTGGGCGCGACTTCTACGAGGTCCAGATCTGTGGAGATAGCGGCTTCCACAGCTTCTTCCAGCGGCACGACACCTCTGTTTTCCCCCTCGGCGTCTATGAGCCGGACCGGAGAAACACGAATCTGCCGATTAACGCGATATGACTTCGGGCTAATAAGGTCTTACCTCCTAGAGATGTGTCTGAATCTACATACGAATTCCATCACAGAGTATAATAGCATAGTTGAGGAATGATGTCAAATTGCTCAGACTATCTTGCAGGATCTGAGCCTCACTGGACGAAGGTGATGACGGAAGGGATGGGGGCATCTAGCAAAGCCCCCATCCTGCCACCGGGGCTACAGCTGTCGCCGTGTCTCGATGGCCTCCTGGGCCAGCTCGATGAACGCATCCACGGACATGGCGCCCAGTACCTCCTCGTTCCGCAGTCGGAGGTTCACCTGTTCTGCCTCGATCTCCCGGTCGCCCATGATGAGCATATAGGGCACTTTCTCCATCTGAGCGTGACGGATCTTGGCCCCCATCCGGTCGCTGGAGTCGTCAACCTCCACCCGCAATCCCGCCGCTTGTAGCCGCTCGGCCACGCCCTCGGCATACTCGACGTGACGGTCGACGATCGGGATCAGCACCGCCTGAACCGGGCTCAGCCAGACCGGGAACGCACCGGCGTAGTGCTCCACCAGGATGCCGAAGAAGCGTTCGATGCTCCCCAGCAGGGCGCGATGGACCATGTAGGGACGGTGTTCCTCGCCGTCCTCGCCGACGTACGTCATGTCGAATCGCTCCGGCACGTTGAAGTCGAACTGGATCGTCGTCAGCTGCCACGTACGTCCGAGAGCATCCTTGATGTGGATGTCGATCTTGGGTCCGTAGAACACGGCCTCACCCTCGATCCGCTCGTAGGCCAGGTCGCGGGCCTCAATGGCCTTCAACAGCGACGCCTCCGCTTGATCCCACATGGCGTCCTCGCCGGCGTACTTGTCCGGCGCGTCAGGATCACGCACACTCAACTGGACCTTGAACTGCTCGAAGCCGAAGCTGCGCAGCATGTTGAGGCTGAAATCGAGCACCCGCAGGATCTCATCCTCGATCTGATCCGGTGTGCAGAAGATGTGGGCGTCATCCTGCGTGAAGCCGCGCACGCGCAGCAGGCCATGGAGCACGCCGCTTCGCTCGTACCGGTAGACCGTGCCTAGCTCGGCCCAGCGAAGCGGTAGATCACGGTATGAACGGAGGTCGGACTTGTAGATTAGAATGTGGAATGGACAGTTCATCGGTTTGAGGTAGTAGTCCACCCCATCCACATCCATAGGGGAGTACATACCCTCTTCGTAGAAGTCGAGGTGTCCGGACCGCTGCCACAGCTCTGCCTTGCCAATGTGTGGCGTATAGACGATCTCGTAGCCGCCCTCGCGATGGCGGGCACGCCAGAAATCCTCGATGATCTGCCGAATGCGACCGCCCTTGGGATGCCAGTAGGCCAGTCCGGCTCCACCCTCTTCGTGGAAGCTGAGCAAGTCGAGCTCCTTGATCAGGCGTCGATGATCGCGTTTCTCGACCTCCTCCTGCCACTCCAGGAACTCCTTGAGCTCCTCCTCCGTCTTCCAGACCGTGCCGTAGATCCGTTGCAGCATCGGGCGGCGTTCGTCACCGCGCCAGTAGGCTCCGGCGACGTTCAGCAGCTTCAGCGCGTCTGGGTTGATCTCGCCCGTGCTTTCCACGTGCGGACCGCGGCAGAGGTCGACGAAAGGACCATGGCGGTAGATGGAGAGCTCGACCTCCCCCTCAACCGGTTCGCCGTGCTCGTCCAGCCCGCCTGAGACGATGTCGTCGATCAGCTCCTCCTTATAGGGCTGATCCTCGAAAATCTCGTGGGCTTCCTCTTCGTCGATCTCCTCACGCTTGAACGCCATGTCCTCCTTGATGATCTCTCGCATACGTTCCTCGATCTCTTCCAGGTCCTCCGGCGTCAGCGGACGGGGGAGATCGAAATCGTAGTAGAATCCGGTATCGATGGCCGGTCCAATGGCAACTTTACCCTCGGGAAACTTCTCCAACACGGCCTGCGCCATCACGTGCGCGGCCGAGTGTCGCACCCGGTGCAGATGTCCATTACCTTCATGATGATGTTCGTCAGACATGCTCAATCTCCTTTTGTTCGGGTGATTCCACCCTCAGATTAAAACGGGTGATCGAATAGTTGAACACAAAACATTCCACCGGAGTGTGAGTCTCGCTCTCGGTCATCGCGATCACCTCCTTCATACAAAACAAAAACCCCACGCCCTTGGGGCGCGGGGATCTCCCACGTGGTTCCACCCAAGTTTGCGGCACGCGACGCTTGCCCAGAGCAACCGTGACCTGTCGCACACTCTTGAGGCGATAACGGGCCTTCCCGGAGCCTCATACTCTCGCCCCATCGCTCTACAGCGCGATTTGGGAGGCTCACTCCCGGGGGGTCTTCTCGGCGGCTTGACCAAGGAAGCTTCCAGCCAGCGACTCCCTCTCTCTGCGGCTACGGCGGCCGATACTCGTCCCGGTCGACGCTTTCCTATAATAGACTTGGACCTAATTATAATCCTCATCGCCCTCTTGTCAACTCTACGTCGATACACAGATGCAGGGATTTGCTTGACGCCTTGCCGCGTGATACAATCTGCGCGGTTCGCCGAACGTAGGCCTCACTTGTTGCCAGGTGATGCTGTTCCATTAGGTCGTCCAACGATTCATCTCGTATTGTTGAACGTCGTACAGGAGTAATCTATGACAAAAGACCAGGTCTATCCCCTCGCCGAGTCCGTGCGCGCTGCTTATCGTGCTGGCGAGGATGACGAGACGATGGAACCCCTTGTGCGCGTTGATGAGGAGGGTGACCCCATCGGACGTATTCAAGATGGCGATTACGCTATTTTCTACGACATTCGTGGCGAGCGCGAGATCGAGTTGACACAGGCCTTCGTTGCTGACGAGGGGGAGTTCCCTCACTTCGAGCGCGCGCCTATCACCACTCATTGGGCCACGATGATCGAGTATCATCCCGATCTCGACACCCGCGTTGCGTTCCCGCCGTCGGGTGCGATTCAGGACACGCTTAGCGAGACGGTCAGCAAGGCCGGCAAGCGTCAGGTCAAGGTCGTTGAGTCCGAGAAGCAGGTGCACGTGACCACGTTCTTAAATGGTGGGCGGCTTGAGCCGTTCCCTGGTGAGACGTGGGAGATCATCGAGTCCCTGGAGCCCGAGGGCTATCTGCCCCCGCCAGAGATGCGCGCTTTCGACGTCGCCGACGCGGCGATTGAAGCGCTTCGGGATGAAACCGTTGATCTGTTGGTCGTCAATTGGGCCAACGTCGACGTGATCGGACATAGCGAGGAGCGGGAGGCGATTAAGACCGCCGTCTCTACGGTGGACGCGCAGCTTGAACGCGTGCTGGAGGTGGCCGAGGAGATGGGCGTCGTGGCTCTCGTCACCGCCGATCACGGCACCGTGGAGAAGTGGTACTATCCGGACGGATCCATAGACACCGGTCACACCGACAGCCCTGTTCCTTTCGTGTTGGTCGCGCCCCATCTGGACGAGGCAGAGGGCGGCCCTCATCTTCGTGACGAGGGAACCCTCGTTGACGTCGCACCGACCATCCTAGAGCTGATGGCCGTCGAGAAGCCTGACGCTATGAAGGGCGTCTCTTTGGTCGAGAGCGTGGACGGGAAGGGCCCTCAGCGCGTGGCGCTATTCATCCTCGATGGTTGGGGCGCTCGGGACGAGGCCTGGGGCAACCTGATCATGGAGGCTGACACCCCCGTGATGGACGCCCTGTCGGAGTCGCATCCTTACACCCGGCTGGAGGCTGCTGGCGAGGCGGTCGGTTTGCCCAATGAGGTGCCGAACCGCGAGGGCAAGACCGTGGGTAACTCCGAGGTCGGTCACACTCACATCGGTGCGGGCCGCGTCGTCACCTCCGATCGACTCCGCATTGAACGATCCATTGAGGATGGCCGTTTCTTCGAAAACGATACGTTGCTCTGGGCCATGGAGGGCGCCAAGCAGGATGGCACCCGCCTCCACCTGCTGGGCATCATCTCCTTCTATAGCTCCCACGGGTCTGTGGAGCATCTCAAAGCCCTCCTCCGCATGGCGAAGCAGGTGGCCGTGCCGGAGGTCTACGTGCACGGCATGCTGGGCCGCCGCGGTGAGAAGCCAGAGAGCGGCGCGATCTACGTCGCCGATATCGAGGCCGAGTGCGAGCGTCTCGGCGTCGGGCAGTTCGTCTCTCTTATTGGCCGCTTCTGGTCGCTCGACCGTGAGTACAATTGGGATCGCATCGAGAAGAGCTACCGCTGGCTGGTTTATGGCGAGGGTCGGCTCGCGACAGATGACGGCGAGTTGATCGCGAACGGTTGGAGCGATTGATCTAGCGACCAATCTAAGAGCTGAGGGTTCTCTGGAAAAACGAAGGCCGGCTGGCGAAGCCGCCAGTCGGCCGGTGGTGGGCGGTGCAAGACTTGAACTTGCGGCCTCCACGATGTCAACGTGGCGCTCTGGCCAACTGAGCTAACCGCCCACAGCGCCAGGATTATACCATCTTCGCCGCGGCTTTGCAAGTCATGACTGAAAGACATAGACTAGGTCGTGTTGATTGGGGCGTCGTGGGCCATGAGTGGGCCGTGACGTCGCTCCGGCGGGCCGTCGTCACCGGGAACGTGTCCCATGCCTATCTCTTTACCGGACCCCCGGGCGTGGGCAAGACGACCCTGGCCCGCAGACTGGCCACCGCGCTTCTTTGCGAGGAGGAGGACATCGACGCCCGCCCGTGTGGTGCCTGTCGGGCCTGCCGTTTGGTTGCCAGCGGCAACCATCCTGACCTTCACCTGGTTGCGTCTGAGCACGTGGGGGCCAACCTCAAGATAGACCAGGTGCGTGACCTGGCACATCGCCTCACAATGACCCCGGTTGAGGGTCGTCGTCAGGTGGCGATTCTGAGGCGTTTCGAGGAGGCCACCCCGTCCGCTGCCAACGCTTTGCTCAAAACGCTGGAGGAACCACCGCCGCAGGTCGTCCTCGTCGTCCTAGCGCGGGAGGCTGACCTCCTGCTTCCCACTATCGTTTCCCGCTGTCAACACGTGCCTCTCAGGCCCTTGCCTGTCCGTGTCGTGGAGAGAGCGCTGATGGAGCGCTGGAAAGCCCCGGCGGAGCAGGCGGAGCTGCTCGCGCATTTATCGAGCGGCCGGCTGGGCTGGGCGGTTCGTCAGTTGGAGGACGACAAGGCCATGGGACGTCGCACGGCGCGCCTGGATGATCTGAAGCATCTCATCCAGGCTTCCATTGTTGATCGTTTCGACTATGCCGAGAAGCTGGCCCGCGATCCTGTCGCCACCCAGGAGACACTCGATCTATGGATCGGCTGGTGGCGCGACGTGCTGCTGATGGCGTCCGGCGCCGGAGCCGCGCTGACCAACGTGGATCGTCAAGATGATCTGCGAGATCAGTCCCGCCGCTTCGACGTGACGACCATCGCCGCTGTGATCCAGGCCCTTCGCAGTTCGCTCCAGAAACTGCAGCGGAACGCTAATCGTCGTTTGACGCTCGAAGTGCTTATGCTTGATCTCCCCCGCGTCTGATCATCGACCGGTAGTATACTCCAATCGACTTCAGGCGGCGCGGCAGTGCTGCCTCCGATGTCTTGCCTCAAGTGCTGCTCCCCTCGGCTGTGATTGCCACTTGACCTGAGTATGCTATAATCGAAAGTTGGTGGTTCACAGTAGTCTAGTGAGGAGGATATGGAAAGAGAAGCAACACCGTGGCATAGTCGTCCCATCGACGACGTAGCCGAGGCACTGAGAACAGACCTTGAAGCAGGCCTGTCGCCTGAAGAGGCGCAGGCACGCCTTGAGCGTTATGGACTTAACGAGCTGGCCGAAACGCCGCGTCCTGGGTTCTGGCAACTGTTGTTGAGGCAGTTCCAGGACTTCCTCATTCTTATCCTTATGGTCGCCGCTGGCGTATCCTTTCTGTTGGGAGAGACGATCGAAGCCGGGGCCATTCTGGCCATCGTTGTGCTCAACGCTGTCTTGGGCGTGATTCAGGAGAACAAGGCGGAGGAGGCGCTAGCTGCGCTCAAGAAGATGGCTGCCCCCGAGGCTCGCGTCATTCGAGATGGTCACCGGATATCCGTCCCGGCCCGCGAATTGGTGCCGGGGGATATTGTCTTCCTCGACGCGGGTAGCTACGTCCCGGCGGATCTGCGCCTAGTACAGAGCGCCAACCTGAAGATCGACGAGGCCTCGCTGACGGGTGAGTCGATGCCTGTGGAGAAAGCCGCCGATGAGGTGTTGTCCGAAGAGGTGCCCCTCGGGGACCGAAGGAACCTGGCCTTTATGGGGACCACTGTCACTTACGGGCGCGGTGCTGGCATCGTGGTCGAGACTGGGATGCAGACCGAGATCGGTCTCATCGCTGAGATGATTCAGTCTTATGAGGAAGAGCAGACGCCTCTCCAGCGCCGTCTCGATCAGCTGGGCCGTTGGTTGGGCTGGGGCACATTGGGTATTTGTGGCGTTGTCTTCATCGAGGCCCTCATCCAGGATACCAACCTTGCTTTGATCGCTCAGCAAGGGCTGGGTGAGTACCTGACGCAGACCCAGGAGCAGATTGTGGAGCTCTTCATCGTGGCGGTCAGCCTAGCCGTTGCCGCCGTGCCCGAGGGCTTGCCCGCCGTCGTCACCATTGTCTTGGCCTTGGGTATGCAAGAGATGGTGCGGCGCCACGCCCTTATTCGTCGTCTCCCCGCTGTCGAGACCCTGGGTAGCGCCACAACCATCTGCTCCGACAAGACCGGCACACTGACTCAGAACGAGATGACCGTTGTCCGCCTCTACGTGGCCAACTTGCGCCTGGATGTGAGCGGCGAGGGCTATCAGCCCGAGGGGAGGTTCTCCAACTATGGCGATCCCGCTGATCCTCACGACCAACCGGAGATGTTGGCCCTTCTCACTGGGGGACTCTTGGCCTCCGATGCTCAGCTGGAGCCCGTGGCCCAGGAGGACGAGATCGACCATCCGGGTCAAGCTGACGAGAGACAGCAGTACCGGATGGTAGGGGATCCCACCGAGGGGGCCCTCGTCGTCGCAGCCGCAAAGGCCGGCCTCTGGCGCGATGAGGTTGAGGCTCGGTTGCCGCGTGTGGCGGAGATCCCCTTCGACAGCGATCGTAAGCGAATGACCACCATCCATAGGGGCGAGATCCGGGGGCTGGAGGAGTCTGGAGGAGCCGAGTATGTCGCCTACGTCAAAGGCGCCCCTGACGTGATGCTCTCTCTCTGTGACACCATCTTGGAGAACGGCGTCGATGTGCCGCTGACGCCTGGGCGTCGCCAGCACATCCAGAACGTGATCCGCGATCTGGGTCAGGGTGGGCTTCGAGTTCTCGCCGTGACCTACCGGCATCTGGACGAGATACCGGAGGAGCTGGATCCCGAAGAGGTCGAGCGTGATCTATCGTTGATCGGGCTCTTCGCTATGACCGATCCAGCGCGCCCCGAGGTCAAGCCGGCGGTCGAGAAGGCCCGGCGGGCCGGGATTCGCACGATGATGATCACCGGCGACTATCCCGACACGGCCCGCGCCATCGCGGAGGAGATCAAGCTGGTTCGATCGGACAACGGACGGGTGCTCACGGGAGCCGACCTCCAGACGATGTCCGACGAGGATTTGGCTGGTGAGATCGACGAGGTGGACGTCTTCGCTCGTGTCTCGCCGCAGCATAAGGTGCGCATCGTCGAGGCGCTGAAGGCCCGCGATCAGGTGGTGGCGATGACGGGCGACGGGGTTAACGACGCCCCTGCCCTCAAGCGTGCCTCCATCGGCGTGGCTATGGGCATCACCGGCACCGATGTGACCAAGGAGACGGCCGACATGGTGCTCACCGACGACAACTATGCCTCCATCGTCTCCGCCGTCGAGCAGGGCCGCATCATCTACTCCAACATCCGCAAGTTCGTTTATTTCCTCATCTCGTGCAATGTGGCCGAGATCATGGTTATCTTCCTCGGGACCATCTTTGGCTCGGGGGCGCCGCTGACGGCGATTCAGCTCCTCTGGCTCAACTTGCTCACGGATGGAGCGCCGGCCCTGGCCTTGGGCGTGGAGAAGGGAGATCCCGACATCATGGATCGCCCACCCCGTCCGGTGCACGAGCCGATCATCAACCGTCTGATGACCATAGGGATCGGCGTGCAGACCGTCGCCATCACGACCGTGGTCCTGGTCGCCTTCTACATTGGCAGAATGTGGGATCCCACCAGCCCCCTCTTGGCCGAGAGTATGGCCTTCGTCACCCTCTCCGCCTCCGAGCTAGTCCGAGCCTACACGGCACGCTCGGAACGTGCTTCGTTGTTCCGTCTGGGTGTCTTCAGCAACAAGTACATGCAGTACGCCGTCGCAGTCTCCTTGGTCTTGTTGATGGCCGTGGTCTACGTTCCATTCCTGCAGCCCATCTTCAACACTGTGGCTTTGGGCCTTCGGGAATGGGCGCTGATTCTGCCGCTTCTCCTAATACCTTCCATCGCTGCCGAGGTCACCAAGGCTATCGTCCGGGCCCAGGGCATCGGGCGAACGGCTCACACGGCATCCTAGATCTTCAATCCGTAGTCCTTCGGCCCTAAGCCTGTGTCGGCCTTCTGCAGCCGACACAGGCTTCTTGCTTTCTGGGCAGACCCTCGCTAGCTCTACCCTTGCGACACCTGCTGGGCAGGATCCAACGCAATTCCAACTCTAGCCAACCCAAGTCAAAGGGATCGCCAACCTGATCCCACGGAAACCGGCTCCAGTGTGTGGTATACTACAGAGTACGTTAGTCAAGCGACGCCAGGCTCTCGACGGGTCGGTGGCCTGACGACGCTCACACGCTGAAGGCCGCGCGCTCAGGGCTGGGATCCCCCGGCCCTTGATGCTTGATTATCAGAGGTATGCTGCCAGAAAAGGAAATCCTTGACAAATGCAGGGCGGTCTGGTATAATGGAACCGGTTCCACGACCAGCCAGGAGGTAGGGCAATGGGGTGACCATTTCAGACGTCGCTCGTGAGGCCGGAGTTGGTGTGGGGACTGTC
>CAZEQC010000002.1:0-122415 GCA_964514285.1 uncultured Anaerolineales bacterium
GCCTGGAACTGGACGGCCCCGACAAGCGCGTGTGGGAGAGCAATCAGTTCGAAGTCGGACCGGCTCATGTTGCCCCCCCAGCGCAAGGCAAAGGCGAGACGTTCATCGAGCGGCGGGGCCTACTGGTGCCCATCGGGATGCCCCCGGGGGAGTATCAGCTGCGAGTGCGTGTCTTCTCCCCAGAGGGAAAAGAGTGGCTGCCAGAGAGCGGGGACTCGCTTGACGTAAGTGTCGTGCGGGTACGACACCACACACCACAAGCCAGGGAGATACGAGCGCTGCCTAATCATGGACTCCAGGCGGATTTCGGCGACGACATCTCGCTGATTGGGTACGCCCCGTGGGGCCATAACTTCACACAGGGGAATCCCCTTCTATTCGACATCTACTGGCAGGCCTTGAAGGCCCCGGATGAGGACTACGAACTCAAGATCGAGGTCGTACTCGATGGAGGATCGGTACTGACGGAGAAGCGCGTCCAGCCCATCGCCGATTGGCGCCCCACCAGTTCCTGGAAAGCACAGGACGTGCTCAAAGGCCACTACGTGATCCCGCTACCAGCCGACACCCCTCCAGGTCCCTACTGCATTCGTCTATCGCTCATCAGGCCTGATGGCTCGCCCTTGAGGGTGGAAGGAATACGAACACAGCGTGTCCTCGACTGGTGGGAACGAGAGCAGGCACTATTGGGCGAGGCCGTGGTGCTCTTTGATGGGAAGATCGAGCCTCGATCGCGCCAATACCACCCTCCAGCTATGGATCATCAGGTAGACGTCGTGTTGAGCACCAACGAGGGGGAGCAGAAGATACGCCTCCTGGGATACGACGTGTCCTCCAGCTCCGTCGAACCCGGGGGTGCGCTTGAGTTGACACTTTACTGGGAGCCCCTGAACCGCATGGAGCACATCTACGCGGTGTTCAATCACCTAGTCGCCCCCGATGGAACGATGCAGGCTCAACGAGACGGCTGGCCACAACAGGGTACCTACCATACCAGCCAATGGCTGCCAGGCGAGATCGTGGAAGACCACTACACCATCCACATACCAGCTGACGTCCCGCCGGGGATGAATGCACTCCGGGTGGGAATGTACGACGCCGGTACAGGAGAACGCCTCCTCATAGCGATCGACGGCGAGCCAGCGCCGGAACGGTACGTCGAGCTGACCACAGTCACGGTCGCGAAGTAGCAGAGGACGGAAGCTAAACGGACAGCAGGTTGGCTCTATGGATCATGCACGCAAGCCTCGACTCCCCCGTTCTTTCCCATCTCTTTCCGACCATGGGCCACTGTTGGTCTGCTTGTTCCTCTACTTCGCCGTCTCCACGCTCTATGGCATCACCATCCCCATCTTTGAGACGCCGGACGCCAATGGTCACTACGCCTACATCCACGAGTTGACTGAGGGACGCGGTCTGCCGGTGCAGGGGGAGCCCTCGGGGAGACGGGTCACCGGCTACGTGGCAAGCCACCCTCCACTCTACTACGCTCTCTGTGCCGCGATGAGCTTCTGGGTGCTCGACGACGTCGATTTCGAGGACTGGGCCTGGCGGAACCCGCACCAGACGATGGGAGATGCCGACCGGCCGGTTAACAAGAACGTCCTGGTTCACACGCCAGCCGAGCGCTTTCCCTGGCATGGCACCGCGCTGACGATGCACATTGCGCGTTTTGTCTCCACCCTGCTCGGGGCGCTGGCCGTCGTCGCGACCTACGGGATAGCCTTGGAGCTCTTCCCCGGACAACTGTGGCTAGCTCTGGGAGCGACCGCGCTGACGGCCTTCAACCCGATGTTCGTCTTCACGAGCGCACGGGTGAGCAATGACGCGGCGGTCACCGCTTTTGGATCGCTGGCTATCTGGGGCACGGTGCGCCTGGCGATGAGAGGGCTCTCCAGAAAGGGCCTAGTGCTGACAGGTGCAGCCCTGGGGCTGGCAACCCTCTCCAAGCTGAGCGGCGTCGTCCTTGCCCCTGCCGTCGCCCTGGCGCTCCTCATCGACAGCGCGCGCAGGTGGCGTCAGCGGCCGAGCACCCCGTGGGATCGTCGTCTGGCGGCGATCGCCGCTCGCTGGGCGTGGCTGGGCTTGATTGCCTTGGTCATCTGCGGCTGGTGGTTCGCTCGCAACGCCATCCTCTACCAGGAATGGATGGGCGTCGATGCCTGGCTCAGCCACACGGCCACTGTCCGGGCCGAACCGATCGGGTTGCTGGCGGTTATCCCCGAGCTTGGCGGGCTGGAGAAATCCTATTGGGCGATGTTCGGGTGGTTCAACGTCGCTGTGGCCCCCTGGATGTACCGCATCTGGTGGGTGCTGGTCCGTCTGGCCCTCATCGGGCTAGGTCTCGTCATCTTGGATCAGTTTAGGACACAGCACTTCAGCCGCAGAGCACAGGGGGGATTGCTGATCCTGATCAGCGCCTTCGTCTTGAATCTGGCCTCCGTGTGGCGCTTCATCATGATCGTGATGGGCGCGCAGGGGCGGTACCTGATGCCCGTGGTCGCCCCGATCTCGATCCTCCTGGTGATGGGCCTGGGACGCCTCGTGCCGAAGGGCTCGTCCCCTTATCGTCGGCATCAGGGGCTGGCCCTAAGCATCGGCGTATCCCACCTCGCGCTGACGCTGATCTGTCTGAGCTTCTTCATCCTGCCGGCCTACGCCAAGCCGGAGGCCGTGGAGGAGAGAGACGTGCCCGAGGAGATGACCCGACTCGATCTCTCCTTCGACGGGACATCGGTCAATCTTCTGGGTGGAACGATCGAAACAGAGAATGCACACGCTGGCGACCGGATCCCGCTTAGCCTCTACTGGCGGGCGGCAAAGCCGCCCGCGGGGGACTATCGCGCTTTTGTCCAGATTCTAGGGCGAGATAATGAGCCAATCGCCGGCGTCGACTGCTACCCTGGCGGAGGCACCTTTCCCCCCACGCTTTGGCGATCGGAGGTAATTTATCGAGATCGGTACCAGCTTCCCATCGCCGCGGGCGCCGAAGTGCCGACCGCCGGGTACCTCCACGCTGGCCTCTACGCAGAGGATGGGAGGCGGCTGCGGGCCCGCCGATCCTCTGATCAACCGCCACTGGCGTTAGCCCTGTTAGACCGGGTTGCCGTTCGCCCAAGCAAGCCCATCTCCGATGAGGTCACCCATCCGATAGGTGCAAAGCTGGGTAAGTCCATCACGCTGGTAGGGTATGAACCCTCAGCCGAAAGGGTGAGGCCCGGCGGCACGCTCACGGCCACGCTGGTCTGGCGTGCGGAGGGGGCGCTGGATGTCGACTACACCTCCTTCGTCCATCTGGTGGACGCAGACGGGAGACTGATCGCCCAAAGCGACCACCCGCCACTGGGCGGTGCCTATCCCACCTCCCTCTGGAAAGCCGGAGATGTGGTGCGCGATCCCCATCACCTGGACCTAAGCGACGGCAGTGCATCCGGGGCTTGCACATTGTCGGTAGGTATGTACAATCTCAGGTCCGGTGAACGTCTGCCTGCCTACGCAGAGCCAGGAGGCACACGTCTGGAGGACGATGTCATCGTTGCTGGACAAGTGATTATCGAATGAATCTATCCAAGCTCTCAAATCGTTCAGTTCTAGTGCTTATCGTGGGGCTCTATCTCATCGTGGGGATCACTTACACCCTCGCCACTCCGGTGCTGGAGGCCTCCGACGAGTTCAAACACTACCCGTACGTTCAGTACGTGCAGACGCACCACGATCTGCCCGTCCTGGATCCACCGACATGCCTGGAAACGCCGTCGGCGTGTCCATGGCTGCAGGATGGCGGGCAGCCCCCCACCTACTACATCTTGTTGGCCGCAGCGACATCGTGGATCGACACCTCCGACCTGGACGAGATCCGCCGCGTGAACTGGCACGCCTTCATCGGCGATCCCGGGCAGATATGCAATAAGAACCTGATCATCCATCGCCCAGAGCAGGAGCGGTATCCATGGGACGGCGCCGTGCTGGCGGTCCACGTGTGTCGCCTGATCACGGTCGTGATCGGAGCAGGATCCGTCGTCTTAACCTACCTTGCCGTGCGCGATTTATTTCCTGACCGCTCCGCGCTGGCGCTGGGCGCCACGGCCTTAACGGCTTTCAATCCGATGTTCATCTTCGTCAACGCCTCGGTCAACAACGATGCTATGACGACCTTCGTCGGGTGCCTCAATCTGCTGATGTTCGTGCGCTTGGTGCGCGACGGACTGCGCAAACCACTGTCACTTTGGCGCTACGGGCTGGTAGGGGTCACCATGGGCCTCTTCTTGCTGACCAAACTAAGCGCTCTGACAGCTCTCATGCTGCTCCCCATCCTTCTCGCCTGGATCAGCTATCGTCGGCGGAGTTGGCGCCCCCTTCTGGTGGGTATGACAGTCATCGTCGCGGTCGCTGCCCTGATGAGCGGTTGGTGGTTCGCCCGCAACTGGAGACTCTACGGCGACTTGACCGGGCTGAACGCGTTCATAGCGATCCAGGGAAGACGTGGAGGGTTTCCCTCGCTCCAGGATTGGATCGAGGAGTTCGTCACGTTCCGTTGGACCTACTGGGGGCTCTTCGGCGCAGTGAACGTGATGGCCCCGATATGGGTCTATCGCTTCTTCGACTTGCTATCATTGGTCGGATTGATCGGCTTTGGGATCTGGGTGGTGCGCAGCGGCGAACTCGATCGTCTGGTGGAGGCTGTTCGCCATCCGCAGTTAGCCTCTCGTCCGAGATTGTGGTGGATTCCCACGATCTGGGCCGGCATCCTCTTCGTTTCCGTCCTGCGCTGGACCTGGATCTTCTATTCCTTCCAGGGTCGTTTCATGTTTCCCAACGTCGGCGGCATCAGCGCGCTGCTGATGGTGGGGCTGCATCAATGGGTGCCAGCGAAGCATCGCCCGAAGCTGAGCCTCGGTGTCGGGCTAAGCACACTGATCATCGCGGCGATGCTCCCTTTCACGTCGATCTTCCCAGCTTACGACCAGCCCGAGGCCCTGACACGCTCTGACGTGCCGGAAAGCGCTCGGGTCGACCCGGTGCGCATCGGCAGTGTGGCCCAGGTGGTGGGATGGGCGTTCGAGGAACAGACCGTGGAGCCCAACGACACCGATGCCTACGTCGATGTGGTCGTCTACTGGCAAGCTGTGGCGCCTGATGGCGAGGACTACATCAGCTTTGCACACGTGCTGGGCCGGAATCATGAGCTCGCGGGAGAGATCAACCGGCGCCCTGCCTGCGGGATGGTGCCGACGGATCTATGGCAATCCGGACAGGTTTGGCGCGATCCGTATCGAATACCAATCGCAGAGAACGCTCGAGCCCCCAGCCGCCTGCGCGTCGAGGTCGGTCTGTACGATCCTCAGACCAAGAGCACCCTGGGCATGGTGCAGGTTGGGGAGGCCAAGTTGGCCCCACCCGAGTCGGCATCCGAGATCGATCACTCCCTAAACGTGAAGCTGGCCGACGGGATGACCCTGCAAGGCTACAACCTAGCCCCGAGAGAGGTGAGCGCTGGCGAGAGCTTGACTGTGACGCTTCATTGGAAGGTGAGAGCAGCTCCCTCGGAGGACTATCAGGTGTTCGTCCACCTTCTTGGCGATGGTCCCGAGCCCTTGGCCCAGGGCGATGGGCCACCGCTGGGGGGAGACTATCCCACATCACTCTGGGCGGCCGGGGAGAGGATCTCCGATGCCCATCCCGTAACGCTGCCCGCCGATCTACCCGCCGGCAGGTATCGTCTCCTGGTAGGAATGTACAATCTGGAGACGATGAAACGAGTGACGCGATCGGATGGCAGCGGCACCAGCATCGAGATACCTTTGACTGTGACCGGGGGCTGAGGTCAAGATGACAACACAAGACTGGCTCTATCGAATCTTCGCTTCTCGCTACCGGTGGCTAACAGCGCTGGCGGCGCTGGCGCTCTGCGCGGTGCTGGCCGCTGGGGTTGGCTACCTCCTCGCCGAGCTTGGGCCCCTTATCGCCGGAGCGGGGATGGTGGGGCTTTTCCTGGGTGTCTGGATGCTGCAGGATATCGAGGTAGCCTACTGGTCCGTCATAGGCGTCGTCTGCCTGCTGCCTTTCGCGTCGTTTCCCTTCGACCTGGGTTTCACCCCCACCTTTCTCGACGCGGCGCTGGGCGCGCTGTTCCTCGTCTGGCTACTGCAGATCGCCAGCGGAGCCCAAGACACCTTCGTCGCCACCCCCCTGGGCCTGCCCGTTATCGTCTTTATGCTCTTGGCGATAGGCGCTTTCGTCTTCGGGCTGGGTCACGTGCCACTGGCCCTAGGGTTCCTACAGACCTACCTACGTCGCTTCGCCGAGGTGATGCTCAGCGTGGCGATCTTCTTCCTGGTGGTAAACACCGTGCAGGACAGTGGGCGGCTTCGCCGCGTCGTACGGGCCCTGTTGCTCGGGGCTTTTGCCTCGGCCTTGCTGGGGGTTGGACTGTACGTCGTCGCCGATCAGATCTCGGCCGACGCCGTCATCCAGGCCCTGTCAGCCTTGGGACGGATCGGGTACCCCACCGGGCCAGGCGTCCTGCGTTATATCCGAGACAACCCTGAGTTACCGATGCGGGCCACCTCGACATCTGTCGATCCCAACGTACTGGGAAGCCTGCTCAACGTGACCTTGGCCATCGGCGTACCGCAGCTTTTCGTCCGTCGGCCCATCATCCGTCGCCGCTACCTGGTGCCTATGCTGGGCGTGATGGCTCTCTGTCTGGGGTTGACGATGAGCCGCGGCTCGATGGTCGGGCTGGCGGCTGCTCTGGTCGTGGTGGCAACATTGCGCTACCGGAAGCTCTGGATCCTCATGGCGGGAGCTCTAGTGCTGATGCTTCTCCTGCCTCAGACACAGGAACTCGTGTCGCACTTCATCGAGGGGTTCTTGGTCGAGGATCTGGCGACCCAGATGCGCATGGGCGAGTACAAAGACGCTCTGATCTTGATCCGACGTTACCCACTGTTGGGCGTTGGATTCGCCGGTTCCCCTGATATCGACACCTATATTGGCGTCGCCAACCTCTACTTGCTGATCGCTGAGGTGATGGGCCTGGTAGGGCTGACCAGCTTTCTCGTGGTCATGGGCACACTCCTCATCCGCTTCTGGCGCAAGCGAGGCATCACCAGAAGTGAGCAAGACGACGCAGCCACCTCGGAAGCGTTGTGGTGGGGCCTGCACGCCGGCCTGATAGGAGCGCTGACGGGCGGTGTCTTCGACCATTACTTCTTCAACCTGGACTTCCATCACTCGGTCACACTCTTTTGGTTGGTAGTGGGGTTAGCAACAGCGTCCACAGAGCTGATGGGAAGACGCCCTGCAGAAGAACAAAGCAGCTAGGCGATCTGACTTAACACCCCCACGCCAGGCGATTTGGGTTCTGATCCCCTCCAAGACGTTTACTCGCACCCTTGGTTCATGCGTGTTATAATGCATTCATCTGGGAGAAGATGGGCATCACTAGGTGACGTCGAGGCCCGGTCGTGCCCATATGATTAGAAGAGGTGCAGGACATTGTTAGGAAATCTATTTGATCCAAACCGGCTTGTCACGCTGGCTATTCTTTTTCTGACCAGTATGCCCCTTCACGAATGGGCGCATGCCTGGACAGCGTTTCAACTAGGAGACAACACGGCTGCCCGGCGGGGACGGTTGACCCTCAATCCGTTGGCCCATCTGGATCCGATCGGCACGCTTTCCTTGGCGCTGTTCGGCTTCGGATGGGGGAAACCGGTGCCCGTCAGTCCCTACCGCCTGCGCGGGGATATGCGGAAGAGCCGCGCGCTGGTGAGCGTCGCCGGTCCTCTCTCCAATCTTGTGCTGGCCATGGCGGCTGCCGTTCCGTTCCGCCTCGGGTGGTTGAGCCTCTACGGCGGGACCTCGACGATCAGCCCGCAAGGTATTCTGATGCAGTTCATCAGCATCAACCTGGCGTTGATGATCTTCAACTTGATTCCCATTCCCCCGCTCGACGGCTCTCGGATCTTGACATGGCTGTTACCGCGAGCGTGGGCCATCAAGCTGGAGCGGTTGGAGCAGTTCGGTGGACCCGGCTTGATGCTGGGGCTCTATCTGCTATCCAGGTTAGGGATTCTAGGCCTGATTATGAATCCGCTGATGACCTTCATGTTCCGAGCGCTGCTTATCTACTAACCTGGATCGGATAGCAGGTGAAGCTGACAAAGACCGTTCGGTACCGAGTCGAGCAGTTCCTACGGGCGCTGATAGCGCCGCACACGGTTTCGGAGCAGAGAATCAAGAGAGCGGCGAGGATCCTGTCGCCGGAGGCACGGGCGCTGTTCGTTCAACAGACACCGCAAGATCAGCGCCATGCGTTGTCCGTCTATGAAACGCTTCTCAAGAGGGGCCACTCAAACAGAGACCTTCTGGGGGCAGCGTTGCTGCACGATGTCGGCAAGGCCGCCTCTCCAGCTTCCCCGTTACAACGAGGAATCTTCGTGCTAGCGAAGCGTTTCGCGCCGGAGGCACTGGAGCGGCTAGTCAGGGGTACAGCTGGGGGCGGTCCCCTGGTCACCTACGTCAACCATGCCGAGATCGGCGCGTGCCGGGCCGAGGAGGCAGGATGCTCACCCTTGACCGTCGAGCTGATCCGTCACCATGAGTGTCCGCTGGAAGCCTGTCGGACAGAGCGCGATCGCCTGCTGACGGCGCTACAGTCAGCTGACAATATGAACTAAGATGAGAGCCGGGCACCAAGCATCCTGCCATTCCGGGGCAGCTGCACGTGACGGGCTCCGTTGCCCCTCTATTGAGGAGGTATGACGATGCATTCACATCGAATCGCGATTATCGGTATTGACCTTATCAGCGCCTCCGTCGCTTATGCGCTGCAGAAACAGGAAGAGACGATCGAACTCGTTGGCTACGATGCTGATCCAGCTATCGCTGACTTGGCGAAGGTGCGGGGCGCCGTCGATGACGTGCGACGAAACCCCGGACCGACCTGCGAAGGTGCAGACCTGGTGATCGTCGCCCAGCCACTGACCAAGATTGAGAATACGTTCGCTGCTCTCTCGGCCTATCTGGAGCAGGGCGCCATCGTCACCGACACGGCTCGCCTCAAGGCACCGGTGCTGGGCTGGGCAGAGGATCTTCTGCCGGAGCATGTCTCGTTTGTGGGAGGACACCTCATCCCTAATCCGGCGGTCATCGGATTGAGGGCTCTGCAAGGGCTGGACGACGCCGATGCAGGTCTGCTGAAAAAAGCATTGTACTGCTTCACGACCTCGCCCAGTACCTCCAGCACGGCTATCGACGTCTGCTCCTGGCTGGCCTACGCGGTTGGAGCGGATGCATTCTTCATCGATGTGAAGGAGCACGACGGCCTGCTGGCCGGTGTCGAAGGCCTGCCCGACTTAATGACCGTGGCACTGCTCCGCGCCACCATCGACACGCCCGGATGGGAGGAAATGCGTAAATTCGCCGGACGGCGCTTCGCCACCGCCACGGAAGCTGTTGACGATGTCCAGACGCGCCATCCGTCTCTGTTCCTCAATCGAGAGAACATCCTCCATCGCCTTGATGGGCTGATTGAAGAGCTCACGCATCTGCGCCGCTTGCTGGCCCAGGGGGATGAGGAGGCTCTGGCGGAAACGCTGGCAGAGGCAGTCGACGGTCGTTCGCGCTGGATGAGAGAACGAAGAAAAGGGATGTGGACCGAGGACGACGCATTTGACACACGAGATGTCCCCAGCGCAGCCAAACAGCTGAGACGCATGATCTTCGGCAACTTGACATCCCGTCTCGATCGAGGCCCGAACGAATCGGGAGAAGAGTAACCCCAGCTTGTTCCAACCAACAGCCTCTTGCCCAGCCAGACGCCTTGACCGAATCATACCGGATCTTGATGGTCGCTCCCACATCCTTCTTCCTGGACTACGGCTGCCACGTCCGGATTCTAGAGGAGACACGGGCTCTCCAGCGGCTGGGGAATCGCGTGACGATCGTCACCTATTACCTGGGTCGCGACCTGCCGGATCTGGACATCGTGCGCACCAGGCCAACGCCCTGGCGCTCTGACTATGAGGTCGGATCGTCGCTTCACAAGATCGCTTTCGACAGCTTCCTGGCCTGGACCGGTGTCAAGACGGCCCTGCGCGGTGACTTCGATCTGATCCATGGGCATCTACACGAGGGTACTTTGATCGGCCACCTTCTGAGTCGGATCAAACGCGTGCCACTGGTGGCCGACTTTCAAGGCAGCATGACGAGCGAGATGGTCGACCATCGTTTTCTTGATCCCGACAGTCCCTGGTATCGCTGGGCACGGCTACTGGAATGGCGCATCACCCATCTACCTGACGCCATCGTCACCAGCACGCGAATGACGGCTCAACTGCTGGAAGAGGACTTTGAGTGCTCCACTGGCCTCGTCCATCCTCTGCCGGACTGCGTCAATCTGGATTTTTTCCACCCCGACGTCTTGGGTCAAGAGGCCGTGTTGGAACGTCGAGCTGCTCTGGGCATACCGAAGAATAAGCCGGTCGTGGCCTACCTGGGCCTACTGGCGGACTATCAAGGGACACCCCATCTCTTGGAGGCAGCAAGGCACCTGAAGCAACGGGGCACCGCATTTCATCTTCTGATCATGGGCTTCCCCAGCGTTGAGCATTACCGAGAGTTAGCCATAGGCCTAGGCATTGGCAATCACGTGACGTTCACAGGCAAAGTACCCTATGAGGAGGCCCCATCTCATCTTGCGCTGGGCGATATCGCCGTAGCGCCCAAGTTATCGGCCACTGAAGGTGCAGGTAAGATTCTGAATTACATGGCTATGGAACTGCCGACGGTGGCCTTCGACACGCCGGTGAGCCGGGAGTACCTGGGAACGTTGGGCACTTACGCAGCACCAGCCGGCGATCCGGCTGCTCTGGCTACAGCTATGGAAAGCCTCTTGGAGGCCCCAATCCACCGCCGCAGACTGGGGCGGAAGCTCCGCGAGCGCGTCGGACAGTACTTCTCATGGGATCAGTCCGGGCGCTATCTGATGAAGATCTACAGAACTGCTTCGCAGCGTGTGATATAGCACGTCAGCATCTGGAGGATATCAAATACCTATGAGCATTCCTCGCCGCCTGCGAGAACTGTGGACATACCGCGAGCTGATACGGAACCTCGTGGCGCGCGACCTTAAGGTCCGGTACCGAAACTCCATCCTGGGCATCGTTTGGTCGTGGGCCAACCCGCTGCTGATGATGTTGGTCTTCACCGTGGTCTTCAATTTCCTTTTCGTTCGGACCGATCTGCCGCACTACCACGTCTTTCTTCTGTGCGCCCTGCTGCCCTGGCAGTTCTTCTCTCAGGCAGTCACAGAAGCCACCAACAGCATCGTGGGGAACGCCCATCTGATCAAAAAAGTCTACTTCCCTCGAGAGATCTTGCCGATCTCGATCATCTTGTCGAACCTGGTCAACTTCGTCATCGCTTTACCAGTCTTCTTCGGGCTGGCCCTTGTCTCTGGCGCAAGGATCAGCCCCTGGGCGCTGCTGCTTCCTATCCCCATCATGGTAGAAGCCCTGTTTGCCCTAGGCATCTGCCTGATTCTGTCCACGGTGAACGTCTTCTACCGCGACACAAGGATCATCTTAAGCGTCGTGATGCAAGCCTGGTTCTTCCTTACGCCCGTCTTCTACCCGATCACTCAGATCGGGCAGCAGAGGACGATCCTGGGGGTCACGTTCGACGCGCAGCTCTGGCTCCGCCGTTTGAACCCCATGGCCTCGGTGATCGCGTCCTACCGCGATCTGCTCTACTGGGGGACCTATACAGGGCTCGACTTCCTGCTCCGGACGGCTATCACCTCGCTGATGGTGCTTGTGATCGGTTATTTGATCTTCTTGCGCTACAGCCCCCGCTTCGGCGAGGAGGTTTAGCGGGTCTATTCGCGTAGGATGGTCGACAATGATATCAGGCTCCTCGCCAACAGCGGACGTCAGACCGTATCCCTTTGCTGACGTCGTGGTCTTCTCTCCGGCCAAGGCCTCGAAGGAAAGGCCAGCTTTCACCTATGACGTGCCGGAGAAGCTTGAGTCCCGAATCAAGATCGGCTCACTGGTCGTCGTGCCTTTCGGAAAACGTCGTCTTTACGGCGTCGTAGTCGCCTTAAGCGATCGGTCCCCGGTAGCCGAGACCCGCCCTATCCAATCACTGGTCGATCCCCAACCTGTTCTGTCGCCCGAGCAGATCGGTCTGGCGCGATGGATGCGCGATGAGTACCTGGCATCGCTCTATGAATGCCTGGAGCTGATGCTTCCACCCGGAATGATTGGTCACACCGACCTCAAGGTCGCTCTGGTCAACGGCGTTCCCGACGGCGCGGCGAACACGGAAGCGCAGTCGGAGCTATTGGCGCTGCTCCAGCGGCGAGGTGCACTGCGAGGGAATCAGCTCGATGCCGCAATGCCCGGCATCGACTGGCGGTCGGCCTCCGAGCAACTCGCGCGGCGGGATGTAGTCACGCGCGAGTCGTTCCTCGCACCGCCCCGGGCTCAGCCAAAACGGGTGGAGACGGTGCAACGCGTCCCAGACGTCGACGAGGCGGCGGCGCTGGAAGGGCTGACCAGCGAGTTCTACCCGCCGATTCTAGCGTTGCTACGGGCCGAGGAGAAACCGGTGGCAAAGCGCCGCGTCTATGACGAGACTGGCTGCAGGCGCTACCATCTCAAGATGCTCGAGAAGCGTGGCCTGATCGTCTTCTCCAGTGAGGAGGTTTGGCGGGATCCGTTGGATGACGATTTCTTTGTTCCCACCTCGCCCCCACCTCTCACGTCCGATCAGCAGGAGGTCTGGGAGGTGATTAAGGCCGCCGCCAGTCGGGGAGGACACTCGAGCCGCGACGGCCTGGCTGCAAACGCGACCAAGCCTCACGCTGAACGTCGACCCCGGGCCTTCCTGCTACACGGCGTGACCGGCTCTGGAAAGACCGAGATCTACCTGCGCGCGGTCGCCCAAACACTGAGTCAGGGTCGTAAGGCCATTGTCCTCGTGCCGGAGATATCGCTGACGCCCCAGACCGTGGCGCGCTTCGCAGGACGCTTCTCGGAACACGGGGATAGACAGGGTGAGGATGGAAGGCAGCCCGTGGCGGTGCTGCACAGCGCGCTCACCGAGGGCGAGCGGTACGACACCTGGCGGCGCGCCCGTGCAGGCCTCGTCGACGTGGTGGTCGGCCCGCGTTCTGCGCTGTTCGCACCGCTCTCCCCCTTGGGCCTCATCGTCTTGGACGAGGAACACGACGACAGCTATAAGCAGGAGGCACCGCGCCCCCGCTACCACGCTCGAGACACAGCCCTCCAGCTGGCCCGGTTGAGCGACGCGACAGTGATCCTCGGCTCCGCCACGCCGAGCTTGACCTCCTATCACCGTGCTCAACAAGGCGAATTCGACCTGCAAGAGATGCCGCGGCGCATTATGGGACACACACGACGCATACAGGAGCTCCAAGTCCGCTACCGCGTCGCAGACACGCGTTATCGGGCCTTGGACGGTGAAGCCGAGGGAGAGGAACAGCTACCTCAGGCACGCTATCTGCCCCTACCCCCAGTTCAGATCGTCGATCTCCGCGCCGAGCTCCGGGCCGGCAATCGCTCGATCTTCAGCCGGACCCTTCAGCGGGCCATGGACGAGGCATTGAGTCGGGGAGAACAGGTGATCCTGTTCCTCAACCGTCGCGGGACCGCTACGTTTGTGCTATGCCGCGACTGTGGTCACGTGGTGCGTTGCCCGCACTGCGACGTACCGTTGACCTACCACTCCCCTCGCACGCGCCTGATCTGTCATCACTGCAATTACCGAGAGCCCCAGCCCAAGCGCTGCCCCCAATGTGGTGGAAAGCGCATCCGCTACTTTGGCCTGGGCACCGAGCGGGTCGAGGAAGTGGTACGCGAACGATGGCCCGGAGCACGGCTGTTACGTTGGGATCGAGATACCGCACGCACGCACGAGGCCCACACCAACATTCTGCAACGGTTTGCCAGCGGGGGTGCTGACGTCCTGGTGGGCACGCAGATGATCACGAAGGGACTCGACCTCCCGCTGGTCACCGTCGTCGGGGTTATCTCTGCCGACACGGCGCTCAACCTGCCCGATTTCCGTTCCAGCGAGCGCACGTTTCAGCTGCTCACCCAGGTCGCAGGACGAGCCGGGCGGGGGCTGTTGGGCGGGCGAGTCGTCATCCAGACCTATCATCCAGATCACTATGCCGTGGTTGCCGCGTCCGAGCACGACTATGAGACATTTGCCGAGCGAGAGCTGGCTTTCCGACGGGAGCAGGGATATCCTCCTTATACCCGTCTGGCGAAGCTGGTTTACACGGACAAGGACTACGACCGAGCCCGAGCTAGAGCCCGGAACTTGAGCGACCGGCTGCGCAAGGCGCTGGCCCGAAAGGGCATGCCGACAACCAACCTGCTAGGGCCAGCCCCGCCCTTCTTCGCGCGATTGCGGGACCGTTATCGGTGGCAGATTCTCCTCCGACACCCTGATCCTCCGACTTTCCTTGGGGAGGTCGCCATACCGGATGGCTGGCACGTAGAGATCGACCCGGTGAGCGTGCTGTAGCTCCCGCCCGGCACCATCGACTTTTGAAAACGTGAGCAGCGTGATATAATCCGCCTAATCCACTTGAACACTTGAGACGGCGCAAAGGTCGCACGGCAAGTGTCTAGAAAGTTGCTTCACCCTGCATGCAGATCTACCTTGATAGCATCGGCTGTCGTCTAAACTGGAGCGAGGTTGAGATGCTGGCCCGGCAGCTGATCGCTGCCGGGCACACCGTTGCGAGCAAGCCGGAAGAGGCCGACGTTGTCGTCGTCAATACGTGTGCCGTCACGGCGCAAGCCGAACGCAAGACCCGTCATGCCATCCGATCGCTTCACCGTGACAACCCCGAGGCCCAGCTCGCAGTGATCGGCTGCTACGCCACATTGCGGCCTGACGCATCGGCGAGCCTTCCAGGCGTGGCGTGGGTCATCCCCAATGTCGATAAGGGGCAGACAGCCGATGTCGTGAACGGCAACGACCTGCCATCCTCCACAAGCCGAGAGACGTTGCACGAGGCTGAGATGTTGCGGACGCGGGCCTTCGTCAAGGTCCAGGACGGCTGCGACAATCACTGCACTTACTGCATCATCCGATCGCTTCGCGGCCCCTCCCACAGCCGCCCCGTCGATGAGATCATCACGGAGCTCCAGGCACTGACCGAGGAGGCTAACTGTCGAGAGGCTGTCCTGACCGGCGCCAGCCTTGGCGCCTACGGTCGTGGTCGAGGCCCGAACTCGGTTGACCTTCGCACGTTGGTGGAGGTCATTCTGGCCGATACCGACCTGGCGCGACTGCGTCTCTCGTCCCTGGAGCCATGGGATCTCGACGAGACGTTCTTTGAGCTGTGGGACAATCCTCGTCTATGTCGTCAGATCCATCTGCCGCTTCAGGCCGGTTGTGATGCCACGCTGCGGCGCATGGGCCGTCCCATCACCACTGAGGCATTCGCCAACCTGGTGCAAGCTGCCCGTCGAGCGATCCCAGATTTGGCCGTGACGACGGACGTGCTGGTAGGTTTCCCCGGTGAAAATGAAGAGGCGTTCCGAGCGAGCTACGCGTTCGTCAAGCGAATGGCTTTCGCGAAGCTCCACGTGTTCCCGTATTCCCCACGCCCCGGCACCCCCGCCACTAAGCTGCCGGAACAGGTACCGCACGATGTGCGCGACGAACGAGCGCAGCGGATGCGGGAACTGGGAGCGGACCTGCGACACCATTTCAAGACCCGTTTTCTAGACCGGGAATTGGACGTGCTGTGGGAAAAACAATGGCAGGACGGTCGATGGACCGGCTGGACAGATAACTACATCCGGGTCGTTGCAAGCGCCGAAAGAGACCTATGCAACCGCATCACGCCAGCGCGGTTACGGGCTTTGAGAAAGGGCTACTTAGAAGGAGAAGCCATCCTATGAGGCCTTGCGTTTTCTGCCGGATCGCAGCAGGGGAGGAAGAAGCACGCACCATCTATCAAGACGAGGAGGTGACCGCTTTCCACGACCGCAACCCTCAAGCGCCCACTCACGTCTTGATCATTCCCAATAAGCACATTGAGAGTGTCAGGGGAGTCGAGGCAGAAGATACCGACCTACTGGGCAAGCTGTTCGTGGTAGCGCGCCGAATCGCGCAGGACGAAGGTTTGAGAGGGGGCTATCGACTGGTGGTCAACACAGGAGCCCAGGCGGGTCAATCCGTCCACCACCTGCATATGCACCTGCTGGGCGGACGCCCTATGAGCTGGCCCCCGGGCTAGACGAGCTGACTGTCGTTAGGATACGCGCCCCGTCGAGCAGCTTGGCCTCGTGCTCCGTGGACATGCTGTCGAGAGCAAAGCCGGTTCGACGCGGGTTCGGGCTGCACACCCGTGAGACAGAAGGAGAGCAGACGTAGGCCGGGCCGACGACCCACGAGGAGCAGAGATAGAGTAAGGATCCAAGCAAGGAGAACCAAGCATGACGGACTATCGCATCCGCGAACACCCTATACTCACTGCTGAGGATTCAGAGGGTGTTGAGTTCACCTGGAAGGGAGAGACGCTGGTAGGCCAGAGGGGTGAGACGATCGCCTCGGCCTTGTTTGCGAACGGCGTACGCATCTTCGGGCACCATCACAAGGACGAGGCCCCCCAGGGTATCTTCTGCGCCAACGGGCAGTGCGCCCAGTGCCTGGTGATGGCCGACGGCGTACCCGTCAAGTCCTGTATGACCCCCGTCGTACCGGGCATGCAGGTCGAACCGATGGAGGGAAAGCCACGGCTTCCGGACGTCAATGCGGCACCGGAGACCCATGGGATTGAGACGATCGATGTGGAATGCCTGATCATCGGTGGCGGTCCGGCAGGACTCTCGGCAGCCATCGAGATGGGCAAGAACGGTGTTCGGACCTTGATCGTGGACGACAAACACCGCTTGGGCGGCAAGCTGGTGCTCCAGACCCACAAGTTCTTCGGATCGATCGAGGCCTGCTACGCCGGCACACGAGGGGTCGACATCGCCAGGAAGCTGGAGCAAGAGGTTCAGGGGTTTGAGAACGTTCGTGTCTGGCTGGACACCACAGCTCTGGCCGTTTTCTCCGATCGCAAGGTGGGGCTGCTACGCGAGGGGCACTACGTTCTCGTCCGTCCTCAGATTCTCTTGGTGGCGACTGGCGCACGGGAGAAATCGCTGGCCTTCAAAGGAAACACGCTGCCGGGTGTCTATGGGGCTGGCGCTTTCCAGACCCTGGTCAATCGCGACCTGGTGAAATCGGCCGATCGTCTGTTTATCATCGGGGGAGGCAATGTCGGGCTGATCGCGGGCTATCATGCCCTGCAAGCCGACATTCAAGTGGTTGGCCTGTGCGAGGCACTGCCGGAATGCGGTGGGTATAAGGTCCACAAAGACAAGCTCACCCGGCTGGGGGTCCCTATCTACACCTCTCACACCATACTCAGCGCCAATGGCGAGGATCAAGTCGAGTCGGTCACCATTGCGGAGATCGACAACAACTGGCAGCCTGTCCCCGACACAGAGAAGACGTTCGCCTGCGACACAGTCCTGGTCGCCGTGGGGCTGCAACCGGTCGACGAGTTCGTCGACAAGGCGAAGTCCTTCGGTCTGCCCGTCTACGCGGCTGGGGATGCCGAGGAGATTGCCGAGGCATCCGCGGCAATGTTCACCGGACGCATTCGAGGGTTGGAGATCGCTGAATCGCTGGGGCGGGACGTGGGCGAGATTCCGCCGGAGTGGCACCGCACAGCGGAGATTCTCAAGTCCAGACCCGGGGCCGTAGTCACCGAGGACATCCCAGACAAAGATCAGGGCGTCTTCCCCGTCCTTCACTGCGCACAAGAGATCCCGTGTAACCCCTGCACGTCGATCTGCCCTCAAGACTGTATCGTCATAGGTGAAAACGACATCCGCGGCCTGCCAGAGTATGTGGACGAGGGTTGCATGGGGTGCGAGCAGTGTGTCGCCATCTGCCCAGGTCTGGCCATCACTCTAGTCGACTATCGCGACGACGAGGAGTATCCGACCGTAACCATTCCCTATGAGTTCTCACCAGAGACTATCGACGCGGGGGACATCGTGACCGTGTTGGACACAGAGGGTAAGGTTCTGGGAAACGTGAAGGTCTCCAGCAAGCGGGCGCCAAGGTTCGCCGATCGGACGCTTCTGGTGCGGGTGAAGGCACCGCGGGAGATCGCCAAACGCATCGCGGGCATTCGCTTTCAGGATCCATGGGTGACGGAGTCCGTGGACGAGACGGTGGAGCGTATGGAGGACGATGAGATTATCTGCCGCTGCGAGCGCGTCACAGCGGGGGAGATCAGGGAGCTGATCCGCTCAGGTGTGCGCGATATGAACCACATCAAGGCTGTCACGCGGGCGGGCATGGGGTCCTGCGGAGGCAAGACGTGCACCAACCTGATCAAACGTCTCTTCCGCGAGGAGGGCGTGCCACTCCGTGAGGTTAAGGAGAACACGCAGCGTCCGCTCTTCATGGAAGTCCCCCTGGGCGTATTCGCTGGGGTAGCTGCCGGTGAAAGACCTGCCGAGGAAGCTCCGACCACGCACGCCACCGATGCCCACGAAGGAGGTATGTAACTGTGACCACCAAAGTCTACGATGCCGTGATCATCGGCGCGGGGAGCGTGGGCCTGCCCACAGCCTTCTTCCTGGCGGAGGCGGGGCTCGAGCCCCTGGTCATCGATCAATTTGAAAGCCCTGGTCAGGGTTCGAACAAAGCAGCTATCGGGGGGATTCGAGCCACCCACTCGGCTCCCTCGAAGATACAACTGTGCCTCAAGTCGCTGGAGGTCTTCTCCACGTGGGAGGAGCGGTACGGCGATGACATCGAGTGGCACCGGGGGGGTTACTCCTTCGTGGCCTACCGTGAGCGTGAAGAGCAAGCGCTCAAGGACCTGCTAGAGATACAGCAGGACTTTGGACTGGACATTCGCTGGATGGATCGGGAGGACCTCCTGGAGGTGATCCCTGACCTCAATCCCAAGAATCTGATCGGGGGGACGTACTCCCCCCACGATGGCTCTGCCTCGCCCCTACTGAGCGCCCACGCCTTCTACACGCGGGCCAAGGAGCGCGGTGCACGCTTCCACTTCGGGGAGCGGGTCACCGGCATCATCTCCCGCCGCGGCAAGGTGGTGGGGATCCGCACAGACAGGGGAGGCTACGCCACGGAGACGGTGATCAACGCCGCAGGGCCCTGGGCACGGAAGGTGGCCCAGATGGGCGGACTAGACGTTCCTGTGACGCCCGACAGCCATGAAGCGGGCATCACCGAGCCGGTCAAGCGTTTCCTAGAGCCCATGGTGGTGGACCTCCGCCCAGCCGAGGGGTCAAAGAACTATTACTTCTATCAACACGGGACCGGCGCCCTGGTCTTCTGCATCACGCCAGAGCCGCCTATCGTCGGAACGGACCGACGGGAGACGTCCGAGTTCCTGCCTATGATCGCTCCACGGATGGTCGGCCTGATGCCGAAGTTATCGAACATCCGGATCCGCCGCACGTGGCGGGGGCTCTATCCGATGACACCGGATGGCTTCCCAATCGTGGGCCGCTCGCGCAAGCTGGAGGGCTATGTCTTTGCCGTCGGCATGTGCGGTCAGGGCTTTATGCTGGGGCCGGGTATTGGTTCTTTCCTCTCCCGGATAGTGCAGCAGGAGCTGACGCCGGAGGATGAGGAGACGCTGGAGGAGCTGAGCCCCTATCGAGAATTCGGGGGGGAGGAGAAGCTGAAATAGGACCAACCAGAAGAGATGGGTGTGTCAGGGACAGAACCTCGCAGGCTGAACATCACTCTGGACGTCGGAGCTGTCGCCCGAGAGCCATAGATGTGAAGGTCGTCCTATCCTAATATGAAGATTGCACACTTGACACCCCCATACTCTACGAATATAATCCGCTTGGTTTGACCTATACCCCACGCTGGTTCAGCCATCCACTCTGGGCTGCATAGTTGAGAAGGAGAAGGAGCATCCATGGCCATTCTGGAAGTCGATGACATCCGCACCTACTACGGCGATATGCAGGCATTGTTTGGAGTCTCCCTCACGGTGGATCAAGGCGAGATCGTGACGATGATCGGAGCCAATGGAGCCGGTAAGACGACGACGCTCAAGACGATCAGCGGCATCCTGGCTCCACGATCCGGTCGCGTGATCTTCAAAGGCGAGGAGATCCAAGGCACATCCGCCCATCGGCTAGTCACAGAGGGCTTGGTACTCGTTCCCGACGGCCATCAGGTTTTCCCCACGCTGACGGTGATGGAGAACTTGAAAATGGGAGCTATCACGCGCAGGGACCACCAAGCCATTCAGAAAGACCTCGAATGGGTATACTCCGTTTTCCCCCGTCTGGAGGAGCGAACGACCCAGATCGCCGGCACCCTCAGCGGCGGTGAGCGGCAGATGCTCTCCATCGCTCGGGCCCTCATGGCCGACGTCGACTTGCTCCTCCTCGATGAGCCCTCTATGGGCCTAGCCCCCTTCCTCGTGCAAGAGATCTTCGACGTCACACGCAAGCTGAATGAGGAGGGTATGACCATCCTGATCGTCGAGCAGAACGCTCGAATGGCCTTCTCCATCGCTGAGCGGGGCTACGTGATCGAATCAGGTCACGTGGTCCTAGAGGGGTCGGTCGAGGAGCTACGAGCAGATCCTCAGGTGAAGACCGCCTACCTTGGCGGTGAGTAGCACCAACGCAAGCTGTTGGTGCCAAAGAGCGAGGTCCTTGCCTCTCAAGGGATTACCCATTCTACAGCCCAAGATGTGAGCGCATAGGAAGGAGGTGGTACTGAAGCTCAGACTATAATGTCGCCTCTATCGGTCCCACATCAAGAAGCGACGCTGACAGAAAGCGTCAAATAGAAACCAAGAGGAGGTTCGAAGTGAAGACGCTACATAAGCTGGTTGCCCTGCTGGTGGTCATCGTCCTGGTGCTCCCCACCGTTGGATGTGCACAACTCGGTGGTGGTGGAGGAGACGGAGAGGTAACCATCGGCGCCATATTCCCCCTGACCGGCGCATCGACACACGAGGGCATCGACGAACGCCGCGGCGTGGAGCTAGCGGTTGAGCAGATCAACGCCGACGGAGGGATCAACGGCCGCGACCTGAGAGTGATCTTCGAGGACAGCGAGTCACGCCCCGAGGCCGGCACTGATGCCGCGCATAAGCTGATCGACGTCAACAAAGTCCCTGCCATCATCGGCATCTTCTCCAGCGGCGTGACGCTCCCTGCGGCCGCGTACGCTCAGGAGCAGGGCGTCGTTATGGTCAACCCTGGCTCGACGTCCCCCAAGTGCGCCGAGGTCGGTGACTACTTCTTCAGCACCATTGGCCTGGACCATCTGATGGGCTCAGAGCAGGCTAAGCTTGCGCTCGACGAAGGTTACACCAAAGCCGCCGTCCTGGTACCGAACAATCCCTTCGGCATCGGGATGGAGGAGTGGATGGTCAAGACCTTCGAAGAGAACGGCGGCGAGATCACGACCATCATCGAGTATCCGTTGGCTCAGACCGACTACCGCGCTGAGTTGCAGAGGCTGTTCGAGGGCGACCCCGAGGCCATCCTGTACACCGCCTACGGTGAGGAGTCGAAGATCTTGACGAAGCAAGCCATGGAGATGGGCAAGGAGGCTCAGTGGATCGGCGGTTACCTGACCATGTGCACCGGCGTTGCTGACCCGCAGACGGTCGAGGGTCACATCGGCTTGGAACCGGCCTATCACATGCCGGCTGGCCAGGCCTTTACCGAGGCATTCAAGGAGAAGTACGGCGAGGAGCCGGGTGGGCCGTTTAGCTATCTTGCCTACGACGCCGCGTGGCTGATCGCGCTGGCGATGCGTGAAGCTGGTACAGACCCGGCTGACATCAAGGAGGCCTTGTATGAGGTCGACGCCCAGTACGACGCTGCAACTGGCGATCTTCAGTTCGACGAGAACGGTCAGCGTCTTGATCAGCCCTATGACGAGCTGATCTACACCGACGGTCACGTTGAACTCTACAACGAGTAGCAACGATGGTCTAGGGCAGCGTGCTCCGCGGAGCGCGCTGCCCTCGCGTTTCTCAGGTCCCCTGACGATCCCGGTCCTGACTTAGAGGGAGGTCGACGTGCAATTAACGCAACTGATATTCAACATCCTAACGCGCGCCAGCGAGTTAGCCTTGATCGGCATCAGCCTCACACTGGTGTATGATCTCCTCGACTTCGCCAGCTTTGCGCAGAACTCATTCGCCACGCTTGGCGCCTATATCGCCCTGTTCTTCTCCGTGGGCCTCGGCATGAACCTACTCCTGGCCGCGGTACTGGCGGTGGTCATCACCGGGATACTGGGAATGCTCACCGATCGAGCCATCTTCCGCTGGCTTCGACAGAGCAGTGCCTTCATTCGGATGGTGGCATCGATCGGCCTGGCTCAAGGGATCCGCAGTCTTGTCCAGGTATTGTGGGGCGGCCAGATCAAGGACTACGGCCTGGGCGTACAAGAACCACTGACGATTCTGGGAGCAACGGTCACCCCTATCCGCATCGTGATCGTGGTGGTGGCCGCTGCCGCTATGTTGGGCTTCCATCTCTTTCTCCACCGGACGAATCTTGGCCGTTCGATCCGGGCCACATCCGACAACCGCGAACTGGCCGAGGCCACAGGTATCGACACCGAGCGCGTGGTGCTCTACGTCTGGTTCCTGGCATGCGCTTTCGCCGCCATCGGGGGCATCCTGATTGGTTTGGAGACACAGCTCCGTCCAAGCATGGGACAGGTTATTCTATTGGCGACCTTCTGTGTGGTCATTCTGGGAGGCATCGGCAACGTGTACGGTGCCATGGTGGGCTCCCTGATCTTCGCAGCAGCTGAGAACATCGGTATTGCGATCAATATAGGCGGTTTCCAGTTCCCGGTCCGCTATAAGCCGGCTCTAGCCTTTATCGTCCTAATCCTCACCCTTCTCATCCGTCCTACCGGCGTACTGGGAAGAAAGGAGTCATAACGTGTTTGCATTTCTAATTCACTTCTTGGTTATGACGGGCATCTTCGCCATCGCGGCTCTGAGCCTCAACTTCCAGGTTGGACTCACAGGGCTTTCGAATTTCGGCCAAGCTGCCTTTATGATGGTGGGGGCTTACACCTCAGCGCTCATGTATATGGCTGGAGTGCCTTTCGTCTTCGGCGTGCTCGCCGGGATGATTATCTCAGCCATCTTCGCTCTCATCATCGCTCTGCCCTCTCACAACCTCAGAGCGGACTACTGGGCGATCGTAAGCATCGCAGCAGCCGAGAGCCTTCGCCTCTTCATCAACAACGAGAAGTGGCTGGCGGAGGGACCGTTCGGCCTGCGTGGCATCCCCCGACCGCTTTCCTCGCTCTTTGGTGACAACTACGCCGTCTTCTACTTCTTCTTCGTCCTCTTCTGCTTAGGACTCGTCTATTTCGCCCTCGAGCGACTCAACAAGTCGCCTTACGGGCGCGTGTTGCGCGGCCTGCGAGAGGCAGAGGACCTGATGGAGGCCCTGGGTAAGGATGTCTTCCGCTTCAAGGCTCTGGCGATGATCATTGGCGGCCTGGTGGCGGCCCTCAGTGGGAGTCTGTATGCCCATTACATCACCTTTGTCAGTCCCGAGACCTTCGCTCCCGACGTGACCTTCCTGATCTGGACGATGATGATCGTCGGTGGTTCGGGCAACGCAAAGGGAGTCATAGTTGGTGCATTGGTCATCACCCTGCTCAATACCTCAACCCGGCTGTTGAAGGACTATCTATACTTGCCTACCAGCCTGGTCGCGGCCTTGCGCACCCTATCGATTGGCGTGCTGACGATCGCTTTTGTGGTTGCTCGACCGCAGGGTATCCTTCCGGAGCGCAAGCACGTGGTCTCTTACACCGCTGAGGAAGGAGGTAGCTGATGTTAAACGTCAAGCATATCGACAAAGCCTTCGGTGGCCTCCAAGCGCTTAGCAACGTTTCCTTGACTGTGGAAGAAGGAACGATCACCGGTCTCATCGGACCCAACGGATCTGGCAAGACGACCCTGTTCAACGTCATCACCGGGTTTTACGAGAAGGATAGAGGTACAGTAACGCTGCAAGGAGAGCCAATCGGCGACCTGTCTCCTCACAGCATTGCAGAGCGCGGTATGGTTCGATCTTTCCAGATCCCTCAAGTACCGCGAGGGATGACCGTGATGGAGAATATGCTGGTAGCGGGCCAGGGCCTGATCGGGGAGAACCCTATGGCGGTCTTCTCGCGTTGGTCAGCTGTCCGACGTCAGACCAGAGAGATGGTAGAGCGCGCCGAGGAGCTTCTGGAACGCGTCGGACTTCTCGAGCAGCGCGATGAGCTAACCGGGAGCCTCTCCGGCGGTCAGGTCAAGCTCCTGGCGATAGCCCAGACTCTGATGACTGACGCCGATCTGATCTTGCTGGACGAACCGACGGCTGGTGTGGACCTGGCCTTGACCGATCAGATTATGGAGCTCCTGAAGGACATACACAGCGGAGGCAAGACTATGATGCTCGTGGAGCACAAAATGCGCGTCATCGGTAACGTCTGCGAGTATGTGTACGTCTTGGACGCTGGAAAGGTGATCGCATCGGGCGAGCCGACAGCTGTGCAGAATGATCCACGCGTCATCGAAGCCTATCTGGGGACGGAGGATGCCGTGGGGGGTAAGGAGTGGAAGTGAGATAGCGCACCCGCCCGCGCCACGTACACACTCGTCTGACCGAGCAGAAAGAGAGAGAAACAGACAGAGGAGGACACCGACCTCCGAGACACGATCATCCGCGGTGACAAAGCCGTTGCGCTTTCAAAGAGAGCCGCCAGATGGGTTCATCTGGCGGCTCGTTGCCGTGAGCCCCTTCGAAACGTCCAGAACTGGAGCCGATTTGACGACAGGTATCGTTTTCGACATTAAGCAGTTCTCCCTTCACGATGGTCCGGGCATCCGCACCACGGTCTTCCTCAAAGGTTGCCCTTTGAGCTGCTGGTGGTGTCATAACCCAGAGGGCCAGGCGCAACAGCCGGAGTTGATCCTCCGTCCCGAGCGCTGCATCGGCTGCGGTGCCTGTGTGGAAGCGTGTGAGAGCGGCGCGATCATCCTCGATGAGGACAGCGTATCCACGGATCGAGAGCGATGCACCATGTGTGGCGTATGTGCGGAGGTCTGCTATGCGGAAGCGCGGGAGATCGTGGGCCGCGAGATGAGCGTCGCAGAGGTGATGGATGAGATCGAGCGTGACGCCCCGTTCTACGACCAGTCCGGCGGAGGGGTAACGTTTTCAGGTGGCGAGCCCTTGGTTCAGCCGACCTTTCTCCAAGAGCTGCTTCGGGCCTGCCAGGAGAAAGGCCTACACACGGTCCTGGACACTTGTGGGTTTGCACCCTGGCACGTTCTGGAGACCGTCCGAGAGGATGTTGACTTGTTCCTCTACGATCTGAAGCTGATGGACGACACTCGCCACCAATCGTTCACCAGCGTCTCCAATGGGCCTGTTCTGGAGAATCTACAGCGGCTTTCAGGTCACGGCCACCGGATCATCATGCGCGTGCCCATCATCCCTGGGATCAACGATGACGAGGAGACCTTGCGGCGGCTGGGAGCCTTCGCGGCGAGGCTGCCGTCCCTGGAGTATGTCGAGCTCTTGGCTTACCATCGGATTGGACGCGACAAGTATCATCGGCTAGGAAAACCTTGCCCTATGCCGGAGACTGATCCACCATCAGAAGACCGCATGCGTGAGATCGCAGAAAGACTGCGCCAGCTAGGCGTTGCTGTGAGGTGCAGCTGACATAGCGACGAGGAGGAGCTATTATGGCGATGAGTGAACGTGTGCGACAGTTGCGGCAGCGGAGCCGGGAGGCAGTGCCCTCCATCTCGTCCGAGCGCGCGGAGCTTCTGACCGCGTTCTACCGCCAGAGCGAGGGGCGGCTGATGTCGGCACCGGTGCGGCGGGCCCTGGCCTTCCAGTATCTGATGGAGCAGAAGGCCATCTACCTG
Organism: uncultured Anaerolineales bacterium; assembly: GCA_964514285.1. Taxonomy (GTDB): domain Bacteria; phylum Chloroflexota; class Anaerolineae; order B4-G1; family B4-G1; genus SKLM01. Next base: position 26,042 of record CAZEQC010000002.1, read on the forward strand.
GGCGAGGGCGAGCTGATCGTGGGCGAGAAGGGGCCGGCGCCCAAGGCGGCGCCCACCTACCCGGCGCTCTGCTGCCACACCCTGGACGACCTGGCGGTGCTCGATTCCCGGGAGAAGGTCGCCTTCGCCGGCAGCGATTCGGTGCAACGCACGTACGAGGAGACGATCATCCCCTTCTGGCGGGGCAAGTCGATGCGCGACCGCATCTTCGAGGAGATGACGGAGGAATGGAAGGCCGCCTACCAGGCTGGCGTCTACACCGAGTTCATGGAGCAGCGCTCGCCCGGCCACACCGTGCTCGACGACAAGATCTACCATAAGGGCCTGCTCGACGTCAAGCGAGAGATCGAGGAGCAGCTCCAAAGCTTGGACTACCTCGACGACCCGGAGGCCTACGACAAGCAGGAGGAGCTCAAGGCGATGGGCCTCTGCATCGACGCGTTGATCCGCTTCGCCAAGCGCCACGCCGAGAAGGCCCGGGAGCGGGCCGGCGAGACCGCCGATCCGGCGCGTCGGCGGGAGCTGGAGCGGATCGCCGAGGTCTGCAGCCACGTCCCGGCCCACGCGCCGCGCGACTTCTGGGAGGCGCTGCATGAGGAGATCATCGCCCGGACGGAGCACCAGGCGTTCTAGAGGAGATAAGCCGCGTTCGCAGTGACCACACTAGGAGGCCCCAAGGATAGTCGGGGCGACCGAAAAGAGAAAAACCCGGACGATTGTCCGGGCTCTTGTCACCTGTTCTGAGCTAGACGGGTCAGCACCCTGTCGGCGTTGAGCAGCCGCTACAGGTACCACAGCCGCCCGCCATACTAGCCTCATCCGCTTCACACACATCCACGACTTCTACGTCGAAGTGAAGCGTCTCACCGGCCAACGGGTGGTTAAAGTCGAGCTTCACCGAGTCGTCGTTAACCTCTGACACAAAGGCCGTCGCTGTGCGACCCGAGCCGTCAGAAACCTGGATAGGCATTCCAGCCTCGGGCTCGAAGCCATCCTGGAACGCGTCACGAGGAACGACCTGATTGGCCTCTGGATTCCGCTCCCCATATCCCTGATCGGGTTCCACAACGATGCTTCTCTCCTCACCGACTTTCATACCGTAGAGTTCCTGTTCGAGCCCAGGGACGATCTGTCGCTGGCCTTGCACGAACTCAATCGGTTCACGATCCTCAGAGCTATCGACGACCTCGCCATCCTCCAGACGGAGTATGTAATCGAGGCAGACGACCATACCATCAGAAACTTCTAGTGTCTTCTCTGTCACTACTATCCCTTTACTCTATTAGCTATGGCTAGCGTCATTGATGACCTTCGAAAACGGCTCAAGGCAACTACGAATGTGCCTCAAGCACAAAAAAACGCCCAGGTTCAGCACCGGGCGATGCTCTCCTAATGCAACCCCATCCTTCTGACATAGATTATAGACTGAGCGTAGCGCCTTGTCAAGGCAGCATGCACCACCACGAATAAGAACCGTATACGAGATGCAATCCCCTACGATCACTATCGGAGCGGCTCTTGAGACGGACACCTTGTTTCGGGCTCATCGGTTGCCAGTGGCAGTGGGCGTGCTATACTTCCTCTCCAAGAGGGCCGGATCGATAACCAGCGAGGAGGCAGAGCCTTGGTGCAGGGAGACAAACTTCGGGAAGTAACAGAGGAATTCCGTACCGTCGTCGCCGGACGGAGCAACGCCATCGACGCTGTGCTGCCTCCGCTGGCATTTCTGATCCTGAATGCCCTCCTGGGCTTCACAGTCGCAACCTGGGGCTCGTTGGCAGCGGCCGGGGCGCTGGGCGCACTGCGTCTTATCCGCGGGCAACCGGTGGGGTACGCCCTCGGCGGCCTGGCCGCGACGAGCTTTGCCATTCTGGCCGCGCTGCTCAGCAACCAAGCCGAGGGATACTTCCTGCCCAACTTGATCACCGGCGGTCTGACCGCCTTGATCTGTCTGATAAGCGTGATAGCGGGCCGTCCTCTCGTGGCCCTGACCAGCCATCTGGCTCGGGGCTGGCCGTTAGCGTGGTATTGGCAGCCCCAGGTACGCCCAGCCTACAGCGAGGTGACGTTGGTCTGGACGGTCTTCTTCGCCCTTCGCCTAGCGCTCCAATGGTTCCTCTTTCGAGAGGCAGAGACAGCTGTTCTCGGTGTGCTCAGCGTCATCCTGGGGTGGCCAGCGACAATTGTCCTGTTGGTGATCAGTTATCTGTACGGCACGTGGCGATTGCAGAATCTAGGCGGACCAAGCGTTGAGGAGTTCGAGGAGGGCGCCGAACCGCCGTGGCAAGGGCAGCAACGAGGGTTCTAGACTCGACTGAGACAGATTGGACCGCGTTTGATACAGTCATCCGGCACAGCACGCTCACTTCGCAGTCAAGGAGCATTCTATGGGAGAAATCGCCGCATTGGCGACGTCACTTTGTTGGTCACTCAACTCGATTCAGTTCACGTTCGCAGGTCGACGGGTCGGATCGCGCGTCGTCAACCGTGTTCGACTGGCCTTGGCCATCATCTTCCTCTCGTTGGCCCACCTGCTGCTCTATGGCAAGCTCTGGCCAATCCAGGCCGAGCTCTACCGCTGGGGATGGCTGGGGCTGTCTGGGACCATCGGCCTGATATTGGGAGATGGATCGCTGTTTCACGCCTTCCTGCTTATTGGACCGCGAAAATCGATGGTTCTAATGACGCTTGTTCCGGTCATCAGCACTGTGGCGGCCTGGGTACTGCTCGGTGAGATCCTGCTGCCGATTGAGATTGTAGCCATCCTGATCACCGTAGGGGGCATTGCGTGGGTCGTCCTGGAAAAGGAGCCGGAGCAACCAGTGGACGAGCAAGTGGCAGAAGAGAACACCCGAAACCGTATTCTGGGCGTGCTGCTCGGTATGGGCGGAGCCACAGGGCAGGCCTTGGGATTGGTGGCGGCCAAGCGGGGTCTCGCGGGCGATTTCCCGGCGCTTTCCGCCACGATGATTCGGATGATCGTGGCCGCGGTGGTGATCTGGCTGCTGGCCTTGATTCGCGGTCAGGTCGGACCGACTTGGCAGGCATTGAAGGATAAGCGGGCACGTCTCTGGATCGTTGGCGGCGCCTTCATCGGTCCCTTCATCGGCGTCTGGCTATCGCTGATCGCTGTGAGGACCGCCCCGGTGGGCATCGCCTCCACGCTGATGGCGCTGAGCCCCATTGTATTGATCCCCTTCGACCACTGGCTCTTTGGCGAGACGATCACTCCCCGATCGATCGCGGGCACAGTTGTAGCTCTGGGCGGCGCCGCCATCATCTTTCTCACTTAAGAGCGCCCTCTCTCACAGATAAGGAGTTCATATGACGGAGTTCTATCCCTTTGCACTTGAGCGCATCATGTCTGATTGGGAGCAAGTCGTCGACTACAACCTGTCGGAGAGCGGTGCGCACCCTGCCGCGCTTCACGAGCTACTGGGCGATAGCCTGACGGTCGACGATCTGCTGGCGATCGAGCTGAACTACCCGCAAGTCGAGGGCACTCTCGAGCTACGAGAGCGCATTGCAGCCCTCTATCCCGAAGCCAGCCCGGATAACGTGCTGGTTACCGTCGGTTGCGCCGAGGCCAACTTCATCACGGTCCAGACCATCCTGGAGCCAGGCGACGAGATGGTGGTCATGATGCCCAACTACTTGCAGATCTGGGGTATGGGCCACAACTATGGCTACGGCGTCAGAACCTTCCACCTGCGGGAGGAAGAGGGGTGGGCACCAGACCTGGATGAGCTGGCGGACACAGTCTCCGAGGCGACCAAACTGATTGCCGTCTGCAATCCCAACAACCCAACCGGGGCCATTATGACCGAGGACGAGATGGACGGCGTCGTAGCTGCGGCCGACCGCGTCGGGGCCTGGCTTCTGGCCGACGAGGTGTACAGCGGAGCAGAGCGGCTGACAGACGAGCAGACTCCCTCTTTCTGGGGGCGATACGACAAGGTGGTGGCGATGAATAGCCTGAGCAAGGCGTACGGCCTGCCGGGACTGCGGGTGGGCTGGGTAGTGGCGCCGAGGGGCACTCGAAATGCCATTTGGAGACGCCACGAGTACACAACCATAAGCACCACGATGCTGTCGAACAAGCTGGCGACAGCCGCGTTGTCGCCGACGATCCGACCGCGGCTCATTCAGCGGGTGCGCGACTACATCCGTCGAGGCTTCGACATCCTCCAAGAGTGGCTGCACCAGCATGAAGAGACCTTTAGCCTGGTGCCTCCACAGGCGGCCGCCATCGCTTTCCCTCGTTATGAGCTGGACGTCAACTCCAGCGAGCTCACCGAGCGATTGATCCACGAGAAGAGCGTCCTGGTTGGGGCAGGCGATCACTTTGGCGTCGATCAACACCTCCGGATCAGCTTTGGCCTGCCAGCCGACTACCTCCACGCGGCACTGGACCGTATCCACGAGCTAATCGTTGAGTTACAGGACAGCGAAGCTTCCCGTTGAGGTTGGGAGAAAATGACGATGAAAGGTGATCGAACACTGGAATCGAGGATCCTGGAAATCGCCTCCATCATCGCCTGAGCTGACTGACGAGGAGAAGCTGATGCACGACCCGTATGTCACGATGCGCGACATCTACAAGGCACGACAAAGGATCGCGGACATCGCCCTGCGGACACCCTTGGTCGATGCTCCTGAGCTGACTGAAAGAGTCGGCACGTCTGTCTACTTGAAGCTGGAGAACGTGCAGCGCACCGGGGCCTTCAAGATCCGGGGGGCGGCCAACACATTGCAGAGCCTACCGCGCGAGGACCGAGAGCGAGGGGTGATCACCGTCTCCAGCGGAAACCACGGCCGCGCCGTCGCTTATGTAGCCCGGGAGTTGGGAGTCCGGGCAGTGGTCTGTATGTCAACACGCGTCCCCACCAACAAGGTGGATGGCATTCAGCGGCTGGGCGCGGAGGTGGTGCTCTATGGGAAGAGCTATGACGAGGCCGAGCGACGAGCTCTTCGTTTGCAGCAAGAGCAAGGCCTGACGATGATCCCTCCTTTTGATGACCCGCAGATCATCGCCGGGCAGGGCACGATCGGCCTGGAGCTTCTGGAGGATATGCCTGAACTGGACACCGTCGTCGTGCCTCTCTCCGGAGGTGGCTTGCTGTCGGGCATTGCGGTCGCTTTGAAGTCAGCCGACGCCTCGATTCACACCGTTGGGGTTTCAATGAAGCGCGCACCGGTGATGTATCACAGTCTAAGGGCCGGGCGTCCCATCGAGATGAAGGAAGAACCGACCCTGGCCGACGCATTGGCCGGGGGAATCGGGCTGCATAACGACCATACGTTCCGTATGATTCAGGCGTACGTCGACGAAACCCTGCTGGTCACAGAAGAGGAGATCGCCGAGGCCATGACCTTCGCCCTGGAGCACCATCACCTGGTGGTGGAGGGTGGAGGCGCTGTGGCACTGGCGGCGCTGCTCTATGGGAAGGTAACGGAGATCGGGCGGAACGTGGTAGTCGTGATCAGCGGAGGCAACGTGGAGATTCCGCGGCTTCTGGAGATCGCTCAGCGCCGCGTCGATATCGAGTCTACAAGCGAGGGAGGGAGATGGCCTTAGCCACCACCGAGAAACCGGAACGAACAGCGACCGAGGCCTTGCTGATCATCGGCGGAGGTGACGCGGGCATCAGCGCTGCGCTTCAGCCAGGAACGTCGATCCTGCGGCCCGGGTCAGCGTCCTCCTCGCCGACCGCTTCCCTAACTACAGGGCGAATCAGCAGGCGTGGAAAAGGGAGCGGGCGGCGCTCTCTGCGTCAATTGTGCTATGGAGACGAACATCCTAAGCGAATGCACTCAGCTGTCGTGGTGGCGCCATCAGTGAGCGCTCCGCGCTTCCCCACTCCGAGCGAAGCCACTTGACCAGGGCGATCTCACCGTTCTGAATCTCCAAGCCGGTGATATATCCGTCGAAGACGCCGCTGCCCGCGTTGAAATAGGGCAAGCCACCAACCAGGGGGGCCTTGGGGGTGTGGGTATGGCCGCAGATCACCATCTTCTTATGCATCTCTATCCACTCGGAGACTCGCTGGCGCAGTGTCCCTCGATTGCGCGATTCCTCGATGGTCGATGCCACGTCTGTGAACCCGAGGTTCTGAATGTGGCGCCAGACGTGACGGATGACGAACCGGGAGATCCGATAGAGACCATCGCTCTTGAAATCGACCTGGTGGCCATGGACGACGAAGACCTCCTGGTCAGTCCGGGCATGGCGCAAGATCAACCCTTCGTGAGCAGGCAGACCGTCTTTATTCATCCTATGACGCTGGAAGCCTTGAATGTCGTGATTACCGAAAATAAGATGGAGACGATGCTCCGCAGCGAAGGCATGCAACATGTCGAAGGTACGTCGGTGTGCGCGCTTGACGACGTCGAGGCGTCGGTTCTGCCACAGCTCATCGCCGTCGCCGACCTCCACATAGGTGAACCCTCTGCGATAGTAATGGCGTAGTGCCTGGATGAAAAGATCCTCGTTTTGAGCGAAGGCGTCAGCGCGCGATCTATCTCCACGATGGAGATCGCTGAAAAAAACCAACCGCGAGTGATCATCGAAGAGAATGCTCTTGGCAGCCTGAAAGGCCTGAGTCATTCGTCGGTAGGCACGTGTACGCATCGTATTCCGGAGCGCGACAAGCTTCTCCAGCGGGAAAGCGTCCAATGGTATGCTCTCAACGAGCGAAGTCATCACGTCTTACAATCCTTCCTATGGCGAGCCTACGACTGAGCGTTTGACGTCCCTCTCCCCCCAGTCTCCAGGGAGCTGGGCTCGTTCTGCAACCCATCGATCAGATGTGCGACCGCAAGGAGGGGGTGCCGAAAAAGCATGCGAGGGCCCGCGTATCTCATCACCGCCTGGATCCTATCTCGCATATCCGGTCGGTAACAGTGAATGGAGCACTCAGCGCAGGTGGGCTTGCTGGCCTGGAAAGGACACTTCGCCAGTCGATCCAAAGCATAGGTCAGGAGCTCCTCACATTCCTCGCAGAGCTCGCCCTGAGTCCCGTGCCTTCCCCGGCAGGCGATGCGCACCATGGTCTCGACAGTTCTCTTCTCCCTCGACAGACGCGGCTGCTCTTGGCTCATCATCTTGATCCCTGCTGGCCTGACGATCTCGGAGGGCTGCAAGGGCCTTTGACTCATCAACACGGCATCGCCAGGCACAAAAACAACGCCGATGACTCGGCGTTCGGCTGGGATTGTACCAGGTTATCGGTGCCGATGCAACGTGACCGTCGGGCTATCGCTCACGCAACTTGTCGACTTGGGCCCCATAGGATACACTATGAAGGGGTCAGCAGACTGGGGCCTTACATCCCCACTCCTCGCTGCTCTGGGCAAAAGGCGAAAGGAATCACCACGCCGAGAACAAGGGGGGCTGCGGCTTGTCTGATGGATGGTTGCCCCCACCATTCAGACTCACCTGGTACCGGCTCAACGGGCGGGTCAAGGCTATGGAAAGAGAACGTGGTTAGGACTCGGGCGTCGAGGCGCAAGAAGGCAGAGCGCTCAAGGGCATCACTCAATCAGATCGAGGGGACTCAAACGATGAAGAATCGTCAACTTCTTATGATCCCAGGACCCATCGAGTTCACACCGGAGGTACTCCAGGCGATGGGCATGTCCACCCCGAGCCACGTGGACCCCGACTTCATCGAGGTCTTCGGGACGGCGCTGGAGCGGCTGCGAGATGTCTTTCTGGCTCCCGACGCGCAGCCTTTTGTGGTCGCCGGATCGGGCACGCTGGCGATGGATATGGCCGCCGCAAACCTGATCGAACCTGGAGACGCAGCGTTGGTGGTGAACACGGGCGTCTTCGGCGACCGCTTTGGCGAGATCCTACAGCGCTACGGCGCTGAGGTCACCCACGTCCGCCCACCCGTCATCGGCGATGCGCCTCCACTGGACGAGGTAGAAAGCGCGCTGAAGGACCGTGCGACGAGCTCGGGACAGGATTACAAACTGATGACCATCACCCAAGTTGATACCTCGACTGCGGTCGCTGCCGATGTGGAAGCGCTGGCGGCCCTGGGCCGCGAGTATGGCGTCTTGGTTGTGGTCGATGGGGTCTGTTCGGTAGCTGGAGAAGCGCTGCGCCAGGATGCCTGGGGCAGCGACCTGACGCTCACCGCCTCGCAGAAAGCGATAGGTGTGCCACCAGGGCTCGCTTTGGTGGTAGCCGGTGAAAGGGCGATGGAGGCCTTTCGAAAACGCAAGTCACCGGTGGTGAACTACTACGCTGATTGGACAAAGTGGCTGCCCATCATGGAGGCCTACGAAGCTCGTCGGCCCAGCTACTTTGGGACCCCTCCCGTCAACCTGATTTGCGCTCTCAACGTCAGTCTGGGGCAGATCCTCGACGAGGGGATGGAAGCCCGTTTTGAGCGCCATCGACGGATCAGCAAAGCATTCAAGGCAGCCATCGCAGCCCTGGGCCTGACACAAGTCCCGGTGAGCGCCGAAGTGGCAGCGAACACCCTGACGGCGCCCTATTTTCCCGATGGGATGGATCGCTCGGCGCTGAGCTACATCCAGGAGGCCGGCGCCGTCGTGGCCGGGGGGCTTCATCCAGCGATCAAGGCCCGGTACTTCCGCATCGGCCATATGGGGGCGGTCGACGGTTCGGACGTCTTGGCCACCGTTGGCGCTTTAGAGAGGGGGTTGGCGCAAGCAGGTCACGACGTCGACCCCGGAGCAGGCTTGGCCGCCGCTCAGCGGATCCTGAGCTAAGATGAGGGAGATGGCGTGGCATTCAACTTCAAGGGCCTAGCCCGGTTTATCTACAAGCAGCTCTTCAGGAGCAAAAGCACCCCTTACCGCTTGACGCCAAAGCGGATTGGCCTATTGTTGCTGGTCTTCCCCATCTACGTCACAGTCGAGCTGATCACCTGGACAGGTCTCATGATGGACGAGATCCTGTTTCGAGGGTATCGCGAGACGGTGATCGAAGAGCCGATCTACATCGTGGGCAACCCACGCAGCGGCACGACTTTCCTGCAGCGCCTTCTGGCCAGAGATCAGGAGACCTTCATCTCGATGCGCACGTGGGAAATGCTCCTTGCCCCATCGATCACGATGCGGAAGATCTTGTGGGCCCTGTCTGCCTTGGATTCTCGCCTGGGTCGTCCGTTGGCCCGGTTCTTGGGCATGCTGGAGGAGGGCTGGCAGGAGGATAACGTCGTCCACAGGATCGCGCTACGGGCCCCGGAGGAGGACGAATATTTGCTGATCCACATCTTCTCCACTCTGAAGATATGGTTATACGTCGCCATGCTAGACGAGGCCGAACCATATACCTATTTCGACGACCAGATGCCAGAGGGAGAGAAGGAGCGCATTATGGGGTTCTACCAACGCTGCTTGCAACGACACCTCTATGCCCACGACGGAAGCGGAGCGATGGGACCGATCGGCAGACGGTATTTGGCCAAGAACCCGCATTTCTCACCAATGATCGATACGCTCTATAGTCACTTCCCAAGGGTCAAGGTTATCTATCTGGCACGCAATCCTTTGGATATGATCCCCTCCTACATCAGCCTCAAAGAGAACGAATGGCAGCTGCTGGGCGACCCGAAGGAGGCGTACGCCAGCCGCACCTACATCCTGGACATGGCTCATCACTGGTACAACTATCCCCTGCAGCGCCTTGATCGGGCTCCCCAGAATAGCGCCATTGTGGTAAACTTCAATGATCTGGTGAGTGACGCAAGGGGCGTGGTGACAGAGATTTATGAACGTTTCGGACTTGAGCTGAGCCCAGCGTTCGACGAGATCCTGCGTCAAGCCACCGAGAGGGCGCGCAACCACGAAAGCGATCACGAGTACTCGCTGCAAGAGATGGGGCTGACCCAGGAGCGGCTCGTGAACGACTACAAGCAAGTCTTTGAGCGTTTTGATTTCGAGACCCGAGGGATGTGACAAGAGAGGGAATGCCAAACGATCACCCCCAGCTCGTCCGTTCAACTGAGGAGCTCAGAGGAGATTATGAAAGTCGCTTTTATATCGTTGTTTAGAAGAGGCCAGGGAGGCGGCGAGGGACGCGTTGCCCACGAGCTGGCTCGTCATTTTGCGGAACGTCATGACGTGGTGATGATCTGTCCCGCGGGTGAGACGACGTTACTCAAGGAAGAGAGGGACGGGCTTAAGGTCTTCGGCGTGCGAAGCGCAGGAGACGGTGAGTTCCAGATGCCGGCGCTCTCGGCGAAGACGGTGCGAGCTATGTTCGACTTCCTCGACACCTTTAACCCGGACGTCGTCCACGCGCACGAGCCGGCTCTGATGGGTCTGATCGGCCAGATATGGGCCAAGATGCATCGGGTGCCTTTCGTGCACACGAGCCACGTGCTACCGTCGAAGGTGCTCGATTTCGGGGCCACGGCTGCCTTCGACATGAAGGTCTTACAGGGGTCATTCAGCGAGTCGATCTCACGCCGCCTGCTGACCGACTTCTACAGCAACTGCGATGCGATCGTGGCGCTCAATCAGCCAGCGCTGACTTCACTGCGCGACTTCGGCTATGAGGGCAAGATCTTTGTCATCCCCAACGGCCGAGAACTGGATAGATATGGTGCGTGTGCCAACGCAGATCTAAGCGCAGCTGAGAAAGTCCTGTCCTTTGTCGGCTACCTAAGCGAACGGAAGAATCAGATTTACCTGATCGACGCACACCGGCATCTACCCAAGCACTACAGACTGGTGCTGTTGGGCAAAGCACTGAAACCGGAATACGGCAAGAAACTCAAACAGTACTGTGACGTCCAGGAGCTGGACAACGTAGCGTTCCCCGGGCAAGTACCGCACGAGGAGATTCCGTCATACCTTGAACAGACGCACGTCTTCGTCTCTGCCTCGAAGATGGAGGTTCAAAGCCTAGTCGTGATTGAGGCGCTGGCATCGGGCACGCCAGTAGTGGGGCTATCCAACGAGACAGTCGACGAGCTGGTCGACGATGAGGTAGGACGTTGGCTTCCCAGAGAGACCACGCCAGAGCAGTTTGCAGCGAGCGTGCAGCAGCTCTGCAACCTAGCATCATCCAAGTATGAGGTGCTCTGTGAGAGCGCGCGCGATCGTGTCAGCCATCTAGACTGGTCAAACGTCGTCGACCAGACCGTGGCCGCCTACCAAGACCTGATCGAGGAGAAGGATTCGACAACGGGTGCGATCCCGCCCAAGGAGGAGGGGGCTATCCTGGTGGATCTCGTCTCCACCCTGCCCTCTGGCGAGGTCAAAGAGGTGCTCAAGGAGCGGATCGAGATCGCACAGCAAGAGCCAGGGTCCGTGACAAGGTTTCTGATGGCCCTGTCCTTGAGGAAGAAATGGAGGGCGCTGAAGCGGGTACCCGGGTCGACGTGGCTCTTGGCGGGGGCAACTGTGATCATCTCCTTGGTTGGCTATCTCTTTATGAAGGGACGAGGGGAAGCAGAGGAATAGCCAGAGAGCAATCCAGATGACCTAGTATGACGCTATATCAAGCATCCCGAACACGGCACACTGGCAGCCTGTCCCCACATCAGCAGGACCTGATCGAAGAGCTCACTGAGAATAAGGTCTTCCTAGAGGGACCGGCCGGCACGGGCAAGACGACGGTGGGCGTGGCTCGGCTGCTCCAGCTTCTCGAGTCGGACGTCCCGGGACGCTCGGTCCTGGTGTTCACCCCGCAACGCACCCTGGGGATCCCCTACTACGAGGCTGCGCACGGCTCATCGGTCGATGGCGGGGGTGGGGTAACCCTCCTAACGCTCGGCGGCCTCGCCCAGCGGATGGTCGATCTATTCTGGCCCTTGATCGTCGAGGAAGCTGGTTTCAGCCATCCGGAACAGCCTCCGACCTTCCTCACGTTGGAGACAGCTCAGTATTACATGGCGAGGGTCGTCCGTCCGCTGCTCGACGAGGGGGCTTTCGAGAGCGTGACCATCGACCGCAATCGACTCTATAGCCAGATCATCGACAACTTGAACAAGTCCACCGTGGTTGGCTTTCCCTACACAGAGATTGGCGATCGGCTCAAAGCCGCCTGGGGAGGTGAACCGAGCCGTCAGCGAATCTATGAGCAGGCACAGATCTGCGCTAATCGTTTTCGCCGTTACTGCCTGGGCCATAACTTACTCGACTTCTCCCTCCAGGTGGACGTGTTTCTCAAGCATCTCTGGACTCGGCCCATCTGCCGCGACTACCTGCAGGAACGGTACCGTCATATGATCGTGGACAACGTCGAGGAGGATGTGCCGGTCGCCCATGATCTGCTGCGAGCGTGGATTCCATCGGCGGAGACGGCCCTGGTGATCTACGATCAAGCAGCGGGATATCGCCGCTTCCTGGGCGCCGATCCGGAGAGCGCCCATACGCTGCGTGAGGTCTGTGACGAGACCGTCTCCTTCGATCGGTCGTTCGTTATGCTGCCGGAGATGGAGGCCCTTGGGGAAGCACTAACCCGAAGCGTCAACCGTTTGCCTCTCTCGTCGACACCCCCAGGAGACGTAAGGAGAGCGCTGGCCTATGAATCGCACCGCTACCATCCCGAGATGCTGGACTGGGTGACCGAGCAGATCGCGGCGCTGGTGCACAAACAGAAGGTAGCGCCAGGCGAGATCGTCGTATTGGCCCCTTTCTTGAGCGACGCGCTTCGCTTCTCTTTGATCAATCGCCTGGAGAGGCAGGACGTACCTGCGCGGTCCCATAGGCCGTCACGAGCTCTGCGGGAGGAATCGGCCACGCACTGTCTGCTCACGCTGGCCGCCATCGCCCACCCAGCGTGGGAGATCACGCCGACGCGGTTCGACGTGGCCTACGCGCTGATGCAGGCGATCGAGGAGATGGATCTGGTGCGGGCCCAGCTGCTGGCCGAGATCGTCTACCGTGAGCAGGATCGTCAGCCAGTCTTGAGCTCATTCGACCGCATCAAGCCGCAGATGCAGGAGCGACTCACCTTCGTGCTCGGCGAGCGGTATGAGAGGCTGCGAGCCTGGATTGAGGCGTACGTCCAAACAGACTCTCGACGAGCCCCGTCCGGAGATGTCTCCGACGAGCAGCGGGCGCCGTCCAAGGCCCCCCAAACCAAGGAATCCGGCGAGCCCGGGAGGATGCCGCTCGATCACTTCCTGGGTCATCTGTTCGGCGAGGTGCTTTCTCAAGCCGGATACGGCTTTCACCGCGACTTCGACGCTGCTGAGGTGGCGGCCAATCTGATCGAGTCGATACGCAAGTTCCGCTGGGTGACGGAGGAGACAAGCAACGCGCAAGGAGAACATAGCGAGAGCTCCGTTCCATTGGGCCAGGAGTACATCAAGATGGTCGAGGAAGGTGTAATCGCCGCTCAGTATGTCCGCAGCTGGCGAATGGAGCCGGAGGACGCCGTACTGCTAGCTCCGGCCTACACTTTTCTGATCCGCAATCGCCCGGTCGACTATCAGTTCTGGCTCAACGTCGGCGGGCGAGGCTGGTGGGAGCGGCTCTATCAGCCCCTTACGCATCCCTACGTTCTCAGCCGGCATTGGCCGCCATCCGACGCGAAGGACGCGACGTGGACCGACAGCGATGAAGTCGAGGCTCGCGAGGAAGCGCTTCAGCGCTTGATTCAAGGGCTGATTCATCGCTGCCGCCGGAAAATCTATCTGGGCTTCAGCGACTTGGGTGAACAGGGGTTTGAACAGAAAGGACCGTTGCTGCAAGTCTTCCAGCGGGTCTTACGCGCCATACTCGTCGAGTCGGAGCATAAGGGCCCGGACACCGAGTCGATCACCTATGGCTTTTGAACCCCGTCCCAAGCAGAGAGAGGTCTTGGACTACGTCAGCGGCAAGATGGGCGTCGCCGCCGTCCCCGGCAGCGGCAAGACAGTCACTCTCTCTGCGTTAGCTGCCAAGCTGGTCGCCGGTGATTACCTAGCGGACGATCAAGAGGTCCTGGTCGTGACCCTGGTCAACTCGGCCGTCGACAATTTCGCCGGGCAGGTAACCAGCTTCGTCACAGGCGTCGGGCTGCTGCCGCATATCGGGTATCGGGTGCGCACGCTGCACGGCCTGGCTCACGACATCGTACGCGAGCGTCCGGGCCTAGTGGGGCTCTCGGATGACTTCCAGATCGTCGATGAGCGGGAGTCCAACCGGATCCGTCAAGAGGCAGCGGAGACCTGGCTGAAGAGTCACCCAGACTGCATCGAAGATTTCCTGGCTCTTGACCTGGATGAGCGCCAACAGCAGTGGGTGCGCCGCGATCATTGGCCCGACCTGGTGAGTGACATCGCCTATAGCTTCATTAAACAGGCGAAGGATCTCCAATTGTCGCCGGTGGAGCTGCGTGACAGTCTTGACCGTCATCCCCAGGCTCTACCCCTGGCCGAGATGGGTTGGGCGATCTACGCTGACTACCAGCGAGCGTTGGCCTATCGCGGCGCGGTCGACTTCGACGATCTGATACGGCTGGCCCTGGAGGCCTTGCAGCTCGACGAGGACCTGCTGGCCCGCCTGCACCGTAAATGGCCCTACGTGCTGGAGGACGAAGCTCAGGACAGCAGCCGTCTACAGCAGGAGATCCTCCAGCTGCTCGCCGGTCCTTCGACAAGCTCAGGACAGGGCTCCAGTCAAGGCTCAGAGCAAGTCGAGAATTGGGTCCGAGTTGGCGATCCCAATCAGGCCATCTACGAGACGTTCACCACGGCCAGCCCCGAGCATTTGCGGGAGTTCCTACACGAGCCAGGCGTAGAAAGGCGCGTGCTACCCAATTCTGGGCGGTCGATGCCGAGCATCATTGAGCTGGCTAACTTCCTCATCGGCTGGACGCAGGATAGCCATCCCATCGAGGCGGTGCGAGGCGCCCTTACACCACCGTATATCGAGCCAACGCCGCCCGGGGATCCACAGCCGAACCCCAGCGACGCCCCAGACCAGGTGCACATCGTGGGCAGGACGTTCACGCCGGCGGCGGAGCTCAAGGCTGTGGTAGACTCCCTGGAACGATGGTTGCCGGAGCATCCCGATGCCACGGTGGCCGTCCTGGTGCCGCGCAACCGGCGGGGCTTCCAGGTCGTCAATGAGCTGAAGCAGCGGGAGGTCGAGTATGTAGAGCTCCTGCGCAGCACAAGGGCCACGCGCGAGACCGCCGGTGCTCTGGGCAATCTGCTCAACTACCTGGCCGACCCGGTCTCCCCGACCAAGCTGGCCCGGGTCTATCGAGTCTGGCGACGAGAGGATCGCGAGGATACGGAAAAACAGCAGCGTCTGGATAGTGTCGCCAAAGCACTGAGATCGTGCCAGCGGGTCGAGGACTTCCTTTGGCCGAGGCTCGGTCGCGACTGGCTGGACGAGATCGAGCTGTCCGAGCAGTACCTGGGCATCCGTGAGCACCTCAACACGTTCCGTCAGCTGGTTCGCCGCTGGCAGAAAGCGACCCTCTTGCCTATCGACCAACTGATCCTGACGCTGGCTCAAGACCTCTTCGACGAGCCGGTCGATTTGGCTATGGCCCACAAACTGGCCGCAGTGTTGGAGCAAGTGAACGAGAGACACCCCGATTGGCGTCTACCAGAGCTGACTGAGGAATTGGCCGTGATCGCCCGCAATGAGCGCCGTTTCCTTGGTCTGAGCGACGAGGACACCCGCTTCGACCCGACGCGCCACAAGGGCAAGGTCGTGGTGGCTACTATCCACAAGGCCAAGGGCTTGGAATGGGACCGCGTCTATCTGATGTCGCTCAACAACTACAACTTCCCAGCGGGTCTACCCCATGACTCCTTCATCGGGGAGAAATGGTTCGTAAGGGACAGTTTGAACTTGGAGGCAGAGGGGCTGGAGCAACTGAGAGCCGTGGTCGAGCCCACAGATGCCCCGTACGAAGAGGGACGTGCCACACAGCAAGCTCGCCTAGACTATGCAGCCGAGCGTATGCGGCTTCTCTACGTAGGGATCACGCGCGCCAAGAAGGCGCTGATTATGACCTGGAACTCCGGAAGACGCGGTGACCAACAGCCAGCGGTGGCGTTCACCGCGCTCCGGACGTATTGGGAAGAGCACAAACGGTTCTCATAAAGCCCTGTGAAAAGGACCGCTCTAGGCTCTCGTTCAGTGCGACCCCTTCCCCAGTCGTGAGGGAGGCAGACTTGTCCCGTCGAGCCGCAGATGGACGGGCTCGACGGTCCGATCGGGACCTGAGGCGTGCTGAGGTAATGCAGCTCTCTCACTCAAGCCGGCAGCACCACCCATATACTTGCGCAACAGAACATTGTCCACAAAGCTGCCCCTGGCGGTGACGCTGGAGTCGCTATCAAATACAAAAGCGATCCAAACCTCGTCTTCTCCGACTAGATCACCTAGCTGGAACACGTCACTCAGATCTAACACTTCATCTGTGGTCCACTGCGACCAGTCACCGCTCACCAGCTGACCGTAGTAGTTCTCTCCGTCAACGGAAGCGCCCCAGAAGAACACGTCATATTCCATCTCAGTATCGCTCCACCAATCGAAGATCAACTCAGCGGCTGTGGCATCGGCGAGGCTGAATGGGCCGAAGACCATCCAAGCAAGGACATCGTTACGATAGTGGCGACCACAGCTGAGCGTCGAATCACCAGTCCCGACACTCCATGCACTGAAGGAGCCGCCATGATCTCTGCAATCTCGCTTGTCCCAATAGTATAGACCGCTGTCGGAGTTTCCGTCACGGACGTTCCAGCGGCTGCCCGGGAATGCCCCCTCGAAGGTTTCGTCGAGGATGGTCTCCCATCCTCCTTGCCCACGAACAGTGACCGGGCGGACGTTACTCCAGCCGCTGTCTCCCCAAGCATTGGTGGCCTTGACCTGATAGTAGTACGTCCCGGGCGCCTTGCCGCCAAATGCCTTGTACACGTTCGTTGTAGGAGGATAGAGAATCGGGTTCAAGAGTGCTGCGTTGTCGCACTCCTGCAACGTATAGACGTTTGCCCGAGCGGCCGGGCTCCAACGCACCGTGTAGCTCCCGTCGCCGTCTGCATTGTCGATAGGCTCAAGGGAGGGCGTGTCGGGAACCGGCGGGTAATTTCTGAACAATAGGGGCAAATAGACGACGTGTTCCTGACCACCAGGAGATCTCACCCTGAACGCGTTCGGCAGCGTACCACTTCTGGCGTCGGGATTCGTGACCACGACGTGCCACGACCCCGCAGCAGCTCCCGCCAGGTCGAAGTCACAGGTGATCTTCGACGGATTGACCACAGCTACGTTTGTAGCGTTGATGTCCGGCTGGCCCGATTTGGTCAGTTTGACCATGGCCCCCGCCCGGAAGTTGCTGCCTGAGAGGTTGATGATATTCACAATCCCGGTGTTGAGCCCACTGGAAGGCGTGATGCCTGCCAGACTGGGAGCCTGCGGGGCCTCTACGCTGGTGCGAAGGCGAATCGCCACATCGGTGTTATACGTTGCGCCCATGTCCATCCACGAACTGCCCGAGGCACTCATATAGGTGCGCCCCGTTTCGATATTTCCGTGCGGATCGGTCGGGATAGGGTAACCATAGCTATGATTGGTGAACTTAGCCACTGCAATGACGTCGTCACCGGGAGTCACCGGCACGGGGGAGCTGAGCTCCACTGAATGATACCCAGCCTCACTGTAGGCGTTGTTCAAGCCCTCACCTAGCTTGTTGCTCAAGGTGTTTCCATTGAAATCATCGTAGACGTAGACATCGACGTCGGTCGTAGCATCTGTGGTCCAGAACTCCACCCGGGTCACATTCGTGGTGGTGTCGGGGATGAACTTGGCCAACCCCCATCCGGTCGGATTGCCAAATCCCCAACTGCCCCACCAGCCATCATCATCGTAGTACCAGACGTCACCCGTAGAATCATAGTCCTGCCAACTGTGCACGAACGACGAGGCAGAGCCTATGTTGGCAGCGCCGTACGTGATGTAGAAATACCCGCCATCTCCCCAGTTCGTACCCCAGCTATTCCTCACAATCCAGCCATCCGCTGGACCTGTACCGCCAGGCACGGGTGGCAGATTGTCACTCCAACCAACGATGAGCACACAGTGATTGATGGCATCCCCCGGGGTGTTGTAGTTGAAAGTGTGGGACCCGTCATACGAACCGTCGAAACCCTGACCAGCGTTGGCATCCATCGAAGTGATGATGGGACCATGGTCGTAGAGATACTGCTTCAGGACCTGGGGGTCAGGTACCGAACCACCATTGATGAGACGCCAGTCCAAGAGCGTCTTCTGATAGGGGCAGGTGCCCTTACAACCAACATCGCTGGGCACGTGCGGATCGCACGTCTCCAAGACCGTGCCCGTCTGGGAGAAAAGGCTGGCGAGCATAAAGGCGTTTCCGCCATCACAACTCCCCCAGTAATCACCGGGATTAGGGTACTGAAAATCGTTCAACTCACGCCAGTTGCACTCTTTTGCATGGTTTTGCGAAAAGTCGAAGGTACCCGCCCCGTCGATCAGTAGTCTGGACTCGAAGCTACCCAGGAAACCGAAGGCGTAGCATGATCCGCAGGGATTCTGATTCTCCACCGGCGTGACGTAGGTCTGCCCGCCTCTGTCGCGCCAATCAAACTCATCTGGTAGCGCCCCCATAACGGTGCTTCCAGGCATCTTCTGGCCTGTGAGATGTGAGAGGTCCATGGGAGGCCGGATGAAGCCCGTTCCCGGGGGCAGCGGTTCCCTTGCCCCAGCATGCAGAGGCGCCTTCTGGGGCTGAGGCGGCGGCAGCTGTTCCAGGACAGGAGAACCTGTCGATTCGATCAGCACTGGTGGAACCGTATCTTGAGCACGGCCGGCCGAAAAGAACAGCAACAGCGATACCAAGGCCATTGCTGAAGTTACCATGATACCTCGCATTTTCATCGATTTTGCTCCTTGAATAATGGGGCGGGGATGGGCAGGCCGGATCGATTAGAGACAGAGGCCTGACAGCTGGCGAAGGGACGCTATGGCAAGACTTGGCGAGCAAGAGCCGCAGGCAGCCGTTACAACCCCTTGCAGCATCGGATTCTACTTCAGAACGAAGGGAAGTCAAGTATGCCAGAGGTCATACTCTTTGCCGGGAAAAGAGCCTCGACCAGAACACCTTGGGCCCCAAGGCAATTGGGGAGGCGTCGACACAAGTCTCCATAGCGGATCCAAGTGGCGGTACAACGTCGATCAAGCTATAATCTGGATATGATCGTGCAGATGTCTGCCGCTCTGGGGCCGGCTGGTCAACCATCACCGCTCGAAGGGCCGCCCCCGCGTACCGCTTCCAAGCGCGCCTTCTGGAGGCCCGCCACGTCTTCATAGTTCCTCAAGAATGAAGCCCCTGACATAATGCCTCGAAAACGCTTTCGCTACTTAGCGGCAATCAGCCTTCTACTCCTGGTCGGCTTCCTGGTGCGTGCTGTCTCTCTGGACGCCCAATCTTTCTGGCGAGATGAGGTGGACGCGCTACGCTTTGCCACGGCGCCATGGGCGGAGATGCTGAGCAACTTCACCCGACCGGGCTGGAACGGCCCTCTCTACTACCTGTTGCTGCGGGGCTGGATCACGCTCGCGGGGACGAGCGAGTATGCTATGCGCTTCTTCTCCCTCCTGTTTGGCGTTCTCAGCGCTCCGCTGATCTACGCGCTCGGCCGCCGTCTCTTCAAGTCATCGGTCGGTGTAACCTCTATGCTACTGATCATCACCTCCCCCTACCTGGTCTGGTACAGTCAAGAGGTGAAGATGTATACACTGGTGTTGAGCCTGGCCTTGTTAGCCATCTACAGCCTACGCCGCGCCCTTGAGGGAGGCAGCTGGGCATGGTGGGTGGCCCAGATTGCAGCGACCTCCATGGCGTTCTACTCGCACGTCCTGGCCGCCCTCCTCGTCCCCGTCCAAGTGTTGCTCTGTTTGGCCTGGTGGTCGCAGACGCAGAAGAGATGGCGAGGAGCACTCATCAGTCTAGCATGCCTCACTTTACCCTATGTGCCGCTAGCCATCTGGCAGGCACCTCTAGCTCTGCAATCTCGTGACACCGGCTTCTATCCCTACTCACTGACGCAGATGACCGCGATTCTCCTTAACGGCTGGGCGACCGGTGTGAAGGGCTGGGGACATCCTTGGGTGACAGCCCTGTTGAGTTTGCTCGCCGGCGTGGAGGTGCTGAATGCCCTGCCTGCTCTCGTAGCGATTGTAGGACGATTGCTGATCTCAGTTATCCACCGGTCTCCCCTCCCTTTGATGCGGGCCTCCAGACTGATGAGAGCCCTCGTATCCCAACGTGACAGGGCTTCAAGGGAACAATCGGAGTGGCGAACAGGCAATCAGGCCCCCCTAGTCCTCATGATCTGGCTTCTGGTTCCCTTGCTAAGTGTGTGGCTGATCTCACTGCGGCAGCCCCTGTTCACTGATCGTTATCTCATCTGGACCGCACCAGCGTTCTATCTGCTTGTTGCGCTGTCACTGACGTCCCTTGCCACGATCGAGCACGAGATGCGTTGGATCGTCGTGCCGCTTCTAGTTGCCACCTTGACCATCAATGGTGTGAACCTGCATCAGCAGGCCACCCGGCCGATCAAATCGGATTTCCGCGCTGCCGCGGCGTACGTAGCCGACTACCAAGAGCCTCCAGAGGCCGACCAACCGGCCCTGGTGGAGGGCAGATTTCGCCACACCGTGTATCTGCCGATCTTGGCTACGGGCCTCCGGGGTTTCGACAATCTGATCATCTTTCAGATTCCCCACGGGAGGTACACGTTCGACTACTATTTCCCGATTGAGGCGTATCCTCAAGCCGAAGGGCTTTATACCAACCATCGAACGCCAGACGGCGAGTATTCTCTGAGCGAGGAGCAAGCCGCGCGTCAGATGAGAGAGATGACAAGAGGGTATGAGACAGTATGGCTGGTCGCCACCGAGGTGTCGATGTGGGACGAGCGCAATCTGGTGCAACAATGGCTGAATCAACACGCCAAGCAGACGACCGAAGCGCACTTCCACCGAGTGGACGTCTATCGATACGAGTTTCCCTATCGCTAGCGGCGCGTCCATAGACCGGACATGCCACGTTTTACGTTTCAGGCCTTAAGGAGTATAATACTGCCTCAGATTCATCGTTTCTTGACGGTCTGGAGGATACCCCTTGGAAGCTGAGATCGGTACAGTACAACCCATAGACATTGAGCGCGAGATGCGCAGCGCTTATCTTGACTACGCTATGAGCGTCATCATCTCGCGTGCTTTGCCCGATGCCCGTGACGGCCTCAAGCCGGTTCAACGGCGCATTCTTTACGCGATGCAGGACCTGGGGCTGCGCCCGGATCGCGCCTACAAAAAATCTGCCCGTATCGTCGGCGACGTGCTGGGCAAGTACCATCCTCATGGCGATAGCGCCGTTTACAACGCCATGGCACGGATGGCCCAGGACTTCAGCCTGCGGTACCCGCTGGTAGATGGGCACGGGAACTTCGGCTCAATCGATGGTGACAGCCCTGCAGCTATGCGCTACACCGAGGCGCGGCTGGATCAGATTGCCACCGAGCTTCTACAGGACATCGATAAAGGCACTGTCGATTGGGTCGACAACTTCGACGGATCGTTGCAAGAGCCGGAGGTACTGCCAGCTCGGCTTCCCAACCTGCTCGTCAACGGATCCGCCGGAATTGCCGTCGGCATGGCAACCAACATCCCCCCACATAACCTGACCGAGGTGTGCGACGCCATCGCCCTGCTGATCGACCACTGGGGTAACCCGGACGAGGTGACCCTGGACGATCTGATGGCTCACGTGAAGGGCCCGGATTTCCCCACCGGTGGCGTTATCGTGGGACGAGAAGGGATCACCCAGACCTATGCGACAGGGCGAGGCCGAATCATCGTGCGAGCCAAGACACAGATCGAGGAGATGGACGGCGGCCAGCATCGCATTGTGGTCACCGAGATCCCGTACCAGCTCAACAAGACCACGCTGCTGGAACGGATTGCGAAGCTGGTTCGGTCGGACCGCCTGACGAGCATTTCTGACCTGCGGGACGAGTCAGATCGACGGGGGCTGAGCATCATCATCGAACTGAAGCGCGGCACTCAGCCGCGCAAGGCGCTCAACCGGCTGTTCAAGTATACGCCGCTCCAGACCACCTTTGGTGCGCAGATGATGGCCATCGTCGACAATGAGCCCCAACTCTTGAGCCTCAAGCGAGCGCTCCAACGATATGTTGACCATCGACGCGACGTATTGATCCGCCGCACACAGTACGAACTACAGAAAGCGCAACGTCGAGCCCACATCCTGGAGGGCTTGCTCACAGCCCTGGATCATCTGGACGCCGTCATCCAGACTATTCGAGAGTCACCGGACGTGAGCACCGCTCGTGAACGACTGATAGAGCGCTTCGCTCTCACGGAGATGCAGGCGGAGGCGATTCTCGACATGCCGCTGCGACGCCTGGCAGCGCTCGAGCGGCAGAAGATCGAGGACGAGTACGCAGAGTTGAGCGAGGAGATCGCTCGGCTACAGGACTTGTTGGCCTCACCGCACAAGATCCTGCAGCTGATCAAAGATGATCTGAACGACCTGAAGGAGAGCTACGGTGACGAACGCCGGACGCGCATCATCCACGGCGATGCGGAGCTCGATGAGGAAGACCTGATTGCCGAGGAAGAGATCTTCATCTCGATCACGGAAAGAGGTTACATCAAACGTGTGCCGATGGACGTCTACCGGACGCAGCGGCGAGGAGGCCGAGGGGTGATTGGGGTAGACACCCGCGAGGAGGACGAAGTGCTCCACTTCTTCCCCGCTCATACCCTCGACTCCATTCTGTTCTTCAGCGACAAGGGAAAAGTGTACCAGAAACGCGCTTACGAGATACCGAGCGCGGGCCGCACCGCCGAGGGAGATCTGCTGGTCGGGGTCATCAGCCTCGATGCTGACGAGCGAATCACGTCGGCGATTGCTGTGTCGGACTTCGAGGAAGAAGGCTACCTGACCATGTTCACGAGGCACGGCAGGGTCAAGCGGACAGTTTTAAGCGAGTTCGAGGACGTGCGGCCCAGTGGGCTGATAGCCATTCGACTGGAAGAAGGGCCTTTCGGGCAGGATGAATTAGGATGGGTCCGTCGCACGGAAGGAGCCCAGGAACTGATCGTCGTCACCGAACAAGGGCAAGCGTTGCGCTTCCGAGAGAACGAGGTGCGGTCTGTTGGTAGAAACGCCAAGGGCGTATATGCCATCAACTTGGCACCGGGAGACCAAGTGGTGAGTGCGTGTATCGTCGATCCCAAGGCCGATCTGCTGACTGTGACAACGAAGGGGTACGGCAAACGGACGCCGCTCAGCGAATTCCGAACCCAAGGACGTTACACAAAAGGGGTGCTCTGTTTCAGAGGCAAGAACGCAGGGGGCATCGCCGCGGCCGGCGTGGTCCATCCGGAAGATCAGATCACGTTCATCACAGCCGGTGGCATCGCGCTCCGCACCCATGCAAAGGAGATATCTCGGCTCGGCCGTGCCACAAGGGGCGTGACGATCATGGATTTGAAGCCAGGGGATGAGATCGCGTCCATGGCCGTCATGGAGAACGACCGAACAACCCCGGGAGAAGAGGATTGATAGGTAGCGGATGAGGGACAAAGAGAAAAGCAGTGTAGATCTGCAAATAAGCTCTTGGCAACCAGGCCAGATGCAGGCCCTCATGCCGGAACCGGATCCTCAGGCCTTGGCCGAAACCTTGGTCGCCTTTGCTAACTCAGACGGCGGGACTATCTTGATCGGCGCCGATGAAGATGGGAGAATCACCGGACAAGTCTTCACCGATGAGGTGGAAATGGCGCTACAGGCTGCTGTGGAGAAGTGCCGACCACCCGTCGAGGCTCGCTGGCACCGAGCCACGGCCGAGGACGGGCCGGTCTTCTCCATCGTGGTCAACCGGAGCCCCGAACTCCACAGCCTAGCTGACGGGCGCGTCCTGGTCCGCACAGGGATGGAGAACCGCCCCCTCAGTGGAGAGGAGATCCGCCAGCTGGCTGCCACCAAGTCTACCGGAGACTTTGAGTCGGAGCTAGCACCAGGAGCCGAGCGCAGCGATTTCGACGACGTCGTCGTGGAGGCGTTTGTCGAGAAATGGAAAGAGCGCCAGCATCGAGAGTGGACCCGATCAGTGGACGACCTTTTGCTCGAGATGGGGGCTATGACCGAGGATGGTCACCCGACTGTCGCGGGTGTACTGCTGTTCGCCTCCAACCCTCAGATCTTTTTTCCACAAAGCGGGCTCACATTCGTGAAGTTCATCGGACGGGAACCTCGAGGCGCGGATGGCTATCCTGGCTATGGACGTCGAGAAGAGATCGGGGGCCCGCTACCTAAGATCATACAGAGAGCTTGGCAAGTGGTCGGGGAGGAGATGCGCAAGGGGGCAGTGGTCACCGAGCTTGAGCGAAAGGAGCGCACTGAATACCCCGTTTCGGCGGTGCGGGAGGCGTTGGTCAACGCCGTGGCGCACCGCGACTATCGCCTGCGTGGTCGTCGTATCGAAGTGCGTATGTTCTCGGACCGGATGGAGATCACGAGCCCTGGTGGGTTGCCGGGGTTCATCACCGTGGACAACATCGTCGATGAGCACTTCTCACGCAATCCGCGGATCGTCTCTGGGCTTTATCAGTGGGGTTATATCGAAGAGTTGGGATTGGGCGTCGACCTGATGATCGACGAGATGGTACGGGCTGGTCATCCTCCCCCCAGGTTCAAGGATAGTCCCTATGCCTTTGGCGTGACGCTCTACAACGTCCTTGAGCGTGAGCCTCAACCTGAATGGGCCGGGCGTGTGAGCGAGCGCCAGGCCAAGGCTCTCGCCTACGCGGAGAAGAATGGTCGTATCACCAACCGCGAGTACCGTGATATTTGTCCGGGTCTGAGCGCTGAAACGCTGCGTTTGGACCTCGCCGAGCTGGTGGACAGGGGGTTATTGCTCAAGGTTGGGGCCAAGAGAGGAACCTACTACATCTTGAAATGACCAGCACAACTCGTTTATCCCAAGAATATCCCAAATTATCCCAAATTATCCCAAATAGCAGCATCCTGGAGGATCCACGTAGGCATCAATGAGCGTGAAGCGTTTTCTTAACCATCTTCGACCCATGGACTGGCTTGCCATCGCCTTATTGCTGCTCTATGTGGCAGGTTTCTCGTGGATGGCCATCCGCCAGCACGAGAGCTTCCAGACAAACGCTCTTGACCTAGCCAAATTCGATCAGGCGATCTGGAACACCGCTCAGGGCCGCCCCTACAAGATCTCGCTCATTCAGCAATCCATCGTCCAAAGCCACTTTTCCCCTATTCTGGCGGTTTACGCACCGCTTTACTGGCTCTGGCCGGATATTCGTCTGCTTCTGATCATACAGTCGATCTGTCTGGCAGGTGCGGGATTCCTCATCTACTGGTTTTTTCGCGAGAGCGCACCATGGCTCGGGTTAAGTGTGTTCGTGGCGTATATGTTGCACCCGACCCTGCACCACGTAAACCTGTCCGAGTTTAGGCGGGTGACCACGGCTGTGCTGGGCACCTCGGCAGCGCTCTATTGCCTCTTCAGGCGCCGCTACAGATCTATGGCCGTGGGATTAGCTGTCGCGCTGTTGAGCAAAGAAAACGCAGCATTCCTGGTGATCGGCACAGGTCTTTACCTCGTCTTCGTTCATGCGGAGCTGACCATCGGGCTGCCGGTGCTTCTGGTGGGCGCGGCTTGGCTGGTTGTGGTGCCTTTTGTGGTGCTGCCTGCGTTGGGCACCCCCCAGTTCCTCTCCAAGAACACCGGATACTCCCTAGCCGGGAAGTACTTCTCCTATCTGGGGCGCTCACCAGCCGAGATGCTGCGGACGCTCTTGCGGCATCCTGGAGCCCCTCTGACATACGTCCTGCGCCCCAAGCGCCTGAGGGCAGTCCTGCGGTTCTGCTGGCCTACCGGTTTTCTTTTCCTGCTGGCCCCGGAGGTGGCCCTCTTCGGGTTGCCCTTTCTGGGCTATCTGATGGCCAGCAATTCCGACGCGATGGGACAGTTGGCCGCCTGGTACCCAGCCTTACTCCTGCCCCTGGTCTACTGGGCAGCTGCGGTGGGGTTATCTCGCCTGCACGACCATTGGCGTGCGGGGGCATTGATCATCCTCCTCTTGACGGCAACCACGGGCTACGTGACGCTGAGTGAGATCCGTCCCGAGCGGTGGCCTACTATGACACGCTTCAGAGTGACCGAGCACCACCGTCAAGTTGAGCTTGCGCTGAGTGAGGTTCCGAAGGACGCCGTCGTGGTCGCTCAGGATTCTTTGGTGCCTCATCTCTCGCATCGAGAGCAGATCTACCTCTTCCCCTGGTTTCCTGCAGATCCTCCTCCCGAGTATATTATCCTGGATCGAAAGATGAGGACCTATCCGGTGGAAAGGCCCGCTTATCGGACGCTCTTCCACAACCTGCTGGCAGGTACAGAGTACGAGATCGACCAACAGATTGACAGCTTCATCATCTTCCGCTATGGAGGGGAGGTCCGGCCAGTGTGGGAGCACTCAGCAAGGTTTGGGGAGCACTTCAGGTTGAAGGGATACAGTATTGCCGCGGCCCCGCCAGGAGAGGCTTTTGGCTCGATCTCGGAGCAACTTCCCGCCGGGTCAACGGTGCGACTCTCCCTGTTCTGGCAAGTTGATCAACCCACTGAAGAGAACTACACCGTCTTCGTCCATGCATTGACCCAAGACGCGCATCTACTGGCCCAACACGATGGTTGGCCCGCCAACGCGCATCGTCCAACCAGCGTGTTGCCGGGCGGCACGGTCTTTCGTGACATTCACTATCTCACCTTTCCTCAAGCGACACCCAGCGATGTGGTGCTACACGTCGGGCTCTACGATAGCAAAGGAGATCGCCTACTGACCCAAGGAGATCAAACATCTGTCACGTTTCCTCTTTCCCGATGAAAAGGGACGCCGGTGAGACGAATTGGGATTGCTTCGAAGAAGAAGCGCCGCCTCACGATCCCGATTAGTGATCGCTAGACACGAGAAGCTGCAAGCTGTTTGCGGTCACCTTCGAAGTGCGTAACGCTAGGTGGGATTTTATCCCAAATTATCCCAAATCTGATTTGGGATACGTTTGGGCGCAGATTTCAGATGATCAAGGAGGCTCCGAGATGGATCTGCAACTGAGCGACGAACATCGTATGATCCGTGATATGGCCCGTGACTTCGCTGAAGCCGAGATCGCCCCCATCGCAGCCGAGTACGATGAGACCGGCGAATTCCCGCGGGAGACCATCGCCAAGATGGGAGCCCATGGATTTATGGGCATCGCCGTGCCAGAGGAATACGGCGGCGCCGATATGGACACCTTAGCCTACGTGCTGGCTCTGGAGGAGATCTCCAAGGTCGACGCCTCCCACGGGGTCATCATGTCGGTCTGTAACTCCCTCTTCTGCTACGGTCTCCAACGGTACGGGACGGAGGAACAGAAACAGACCTATCTACAAGCGGTTGCCAGCGGCAAGGCTGTCGGGGCCTATGCCCTGACTGAACCCCAGTCTGGGTCCGACGCCGGCAACATCCGTGTGACAGCAGAGATCTCCAGCGATGGGACACACTACGTGATCAACGGCACCAAGTCTTGGATCTCAAGCGGGTCGGTGGCGAAATACATCCTTCTCTTTGCCCAGAGTGACCCCGACGTGAAGCCCCGCCATCGGGGAGTAAGCGCGTTCATCATCGATACCGACCGGCCGGGGTTCTCCCAAGGGAAGACCGAGCCCAAGCTGGGCATCCGAGCTTCAGCCACGTGTGAGATCCATTTTGAGGACTACACGTGTCCCGTAGAAGCCCGGCTCGGGGAGGAGGGGCAGGGTTTCTATATCGCCATGGCGGTGCTGGACGCGGGGCGCATTGGTATCGCCGCCCAGGCCTTGGGCATCGCCGAGGCAGCCTATGAGGCCTCTCTGGAGTATGTTCGAGAACGCAAGGCTTTCGGGCAGGAGATCGGCAAGTTCCAGATGATTCAGCAGAAGATAGCGGATATGAAGATCCGCATTGAGGCCAGCAGACTGCTGATCTACCAAGCGGCGCTGGCCAAGGAAGCAGCCCACGAGACAGGTGATCGATACACACAGGAGTCCTGCATAGCCAAGACGTTCGCCTCCGAGACAGCGATGTGGGTCACCACGCAGGCCATCCAGATCCATGGAGGCATGGGGTACAGCAAGGAGTTGTCCGTCGAGCGCTACTTCCGCGACGCCAAGGTCACAGAGATCTACGAGGGCACCAGTGAGATACAACGCATGGTGATCGCGCGGATGGAGACGGGGTTGCGATAGGACCGCCGAGGGTTCTCCGTCGAATGGTATGGAAACGGTCGTGCTCACGGATGAGGAGGGCCTTCGCTTCGTGAGCACTTGGAAAGAGCTCACGGCAGGGCAGAAGTGGGTCGTGGTGTTGACGGGGCTTACCCTGACACTGACCGTAGGCAACGCTGGGAGAGCTATTGTTGCCCTCCAGTATGCATCCAGCCTGCCCGATCTGCCATTGACAGTGTCACTCAGTTATTTTGCGGCGATGGGGGGCTTCTGGGCGGTCGTGTTCGCCGCTTGCAGCGTGGGCCTGTTGCGTTTCCGCAGCTGGGGCCGGTGGTCTACATTGACAGCGGTAACCCTCTATGAAGCAAACGTCTGGGTCAATCACTTACTGTTCAACGCATCGGACTACGCGCGCCGGGTGGTGCCTCGGAACCTGGCGCTCACGGCGCTTCTGCTGCTGGTCTTCTGGGGATCGCTCAGCCTACCCGGCGTAAGCAGGACGTTTGACAACCATGAGAAACAGGATCAGTCGTAAGGCCCAACCTGTGAACGACAAAGCACGAGACGAGGAGAGTGCTCAATGATGAACCTATGGCACGAGCTTCCATCAGGTCCCAACTGGCCTGAGATCATCTACGTCGTGGTAGAGATCCCGAAGAAATCGCGCAACAAATATGAGTACGATGAGGATGGGGGGTTCATCAAGCTTGACCGGGTGCTTTTCTCGTCCCTCCATTATCCTGGAGACTACGGCTTTGTTCCCCGCACGCTCCATGCAGACGGGGACCCCCTTGACGTGCTGGTCATGACCAACGAACCGACCTTTTCCAGCTGCGTCATAGAGGCTCGGCCACTGGGGGTCTTCCGCCTGCTAGACAAGGGCGACAACGACGACAAGATCCTGGCCGTACCGCACACCGATCCGCTTTTCAACGAGTATCGGGACCTCGACGACGTGCCGATACACTTTATGGAGGAGATGGCCCATTTCTTCAGCGTCTACAAGGATCTAGAGATGGCCGAGGTCGAGATCGAAGGCTGGGACGATCAAGACGACGCCTACGAGGAGATCGAGAGAGCCGTGGACCGGTACTGGGAGTATATGCAGGGGCGCGTTTAGGCATTCCCCGTGCTTGCAAGCAGAGTGGAACTATGGTAGAATCTCAACAGATCAGGCGGCGTAGCCAAGTGGCAAGGCAGGACTCTGCAAAAGTCCCACTCGCCGGTTCGAATCCGGCCGCCGCCTCTTTTCGTTGATATCGACCGCGGGCAGCTTGAGGCTGCCCGCGCTGTGTGCGGGGCGGTGGCGGAATAGGAAGACGCCGGGGACTTAAAATCCTCTGTCCGAGAGGACGTGTGGGTTCGAATCCCACCCGCCCTATTCTGAACCATTATCGACTATCCGATTATGTTGGAGGTAAGGCATCGTGAAGATCATCTTGAAACAAGACGTGCCCAACTTGGGAAAAGAAGGTGATATCGAAGAGGTTGCAGACGGCTATGCCCGCAACTACCTGATTCCCCAGAGGCTGGCGGTGAAGGCGACTCCTGGTGCTCTGAAGGACTTCGAGCATCGTCAGAAGGTACAAGCAAAGAAGCACGAGAGAATGAAGAAGCGTGCTGAGGCGATGGCTCGACGCTTGACGGCACAGACGCTGACCTTCGAGGTCAAGGTTGGTGAGACAGGGCAGCTTTACGGCTCGATCACCAACGCCGACATCGCCGAAGCGCTGGAAGAGGAAATTGGCGAGGAGATAGACAGGCGCGATATCCCCCTTCCCGATCCGATTCGAGAGGTGGGAGAACATTTCGTGCCGGTACATCTCACGGAGGACGTAGAGCCTCAGGTCAGGGTGGTGGTGAAACCAGAAAGCGGTGAGTGGCCTGCGGACGTCGAACCTGTCGAATAGGACGCAGCCCAACATCGGACCCTGCCGGAGACAGACAGGCCCCAGTGTCGTTCTGAGGACTTGACGGTGGATAGACTTGGCCGAAGGCTGCGTGAGGCACGCGAGGCTAGGGGGAGCTCGCTCGAAGAAGCAGAGGCTGCCACCCGCATACGTGCTCACTTCCTGGAACTGCTGGAGGCTGGCGACTTTGCCGCATTCCGTGGCGGCGATGTGCAAGTGCGAGGTTTCTTGCGCATCTACGCTCGTTACCTCGATCTGTCGCCAGAGGAGGTGCTGGGTCGCTACAGCGCAGAGGTTCACGGTACAGAAAATCTATCGGCTTCTGAACAGGCTCCAGAGGAGGTTCATTCACCCACCAACGAGCCCGTCACCGATTTGACCGAGATCCGTTTCCGGCCTCGTGACATCCCGGTGACCTCGTCACTCCCCCGCTGGATGAGCGTGAGGACGGTGATGATCGTAGGGCTCGTTCTCACCATCCTGCTCGGCATTCTGGCCGTCGTGACGTACGTTATGAATCAGCCTGAGGATGAGCAACTACTCGCCCCGACGCTAACGACGACGCCCACGAGCATCTCGCAGACGGCAACAGCAACGGTAGTTCCGGACCAATCGACGCCAACCTCTCTGGTCAGCGCGGACGGCCGAGTGACGCTAGCCCTAGAGGCTACCGAGCACGTACAGGTGCGCGTCAAGCGAGGCACCAACGTTGTGTTTGAGCAGATGATGGTGCCGAGCCAGACTGAGACTTGGACTGATGAAGAGATGATCGTGGTCGAGACGGGCAACGGCGCCGCACTACAGGTCACGGTCAATGGAGCAGAGCTAGGACCCATGGGGGAGCGAGGCGAGCTCTGCAGCCGAGCATGGGGCCCGAGCGGCGAGGTCGCGCCGCCCTAGCTCGACACGAGAAAGACTGTCTTGAAAAGCTTCTACCTCATATCGCTGGGCTGTCCAAAGAACCTGGTGGACAGCGAAGGCATCGCTACACTGCTCCGACGTGCTGGCTACGAATCGGCCGCCGTTCCCGGAGAAGCGGATCTTCTGATTGTCAACACCTGTGGGTTCATCGAACCAGCGCGGGAGGAGTCTCGTGCTGTGCTACGAGACCTGGCGGCATCCAAGCGTCCAGGACAACGAGTTATCGCCGCTGGATGCTACTCGCAGCGCTGTCCAAGTGAACTGGCGGACGACGTGCCGAGCATTGATGGCCTGATTGGCACGCGCCGTTGGATGGACATCCTCGATCTGGTCGAGCAACTAGAAAGCCACGAGAGGCGGCCTCCCTCCCCTCAGCCGGTCTACCACCTGCCAGAGGCACCAACCGTAGGTCAGGATACGCGCGGGGTGATCCGCGCAGCAGCGCAGGGAGCCAGCGCCTATCTGAAACTAGCCGATGGCTGTCGTCGCTCCTGCGCGTTCTGTGCGATCCCGCTCATCAAGGGCCCTGCTGTGAGCCGACCGCCAGAGGACGTCTTGAGCGATGCCAGACGGCTTGTCGATCTAGGTCTCCAGGAACTGATCCTCATCGCGCAGGATACCACCGATTATGGCCACGACCTGGACGTGGTGCACGGCGTGGATGAAGAGCATCCCTTGGCAAGCCTTCTAGAGCGACTGGTCGCGACGGTGCCCGAGGTGCCCTGGATCCGCCTGATGTACGCCTATCCAGGACGGATCACTGAGCACCTTATCGCGACGATGGCCCGTCACCCTCAGATCCTGCCCTACGTCGACCTGCCCCTGCAGCATGCGGATCCGGAGGTGCTACGCCGAATGCGACGGCCGGCGAACGTGGATCGGGTGCGAGGCACGATCGAAAAGCTGCGGAAGGCTATGCCTGAGATTGCCATTCGGACCACCTTCCTGGTCGGGTTCCCCGGTGAGACCGAAGAGGCTTTCGAGACACTGCTTGACTTCGTGGAGGAGATGCGATTTGATCACGTAGGCGTCTTCACCTACTCTGAGGAAGAGGGGACCCTGGCCGCCGGGCTGGAAGACGACGTGCCGACCGAGGTCAAAGAAGACCGCCGGGAGCGACTCATGGCCGTTCAACAGCCTATCTCCCTGGAGAAGAACCAAGAGCTGGTGGGGGAGACGCTCGACGTGCTGGTCGAAGGGCAAGACGAAGGGCTGAGCGTCGGGCGTTCCTATCGCGACGCGCCCGAGGTCGACGGCCTGGTGTTGGTACAGCAAGAGCTTCCGATCGGAGAGCTCCTGCCTGTGCGCGTCGTCGCCGCGCTGACCCACGATCTGATCGCGGAGAGCGCCTCCCCATTCGAAGACCGGTAGGCCTCCACCCCCAGGCTAGATGTAGTTCAGCTCCTTGGCCTCGTGCTTCAACTCGTCGCGGAACTCCGGGGCCGCGATGTTGATCAACGCCTTAGCTCGCTCACGGATGGTCTTGCCGTAGAGATCGGCCACGCCATACTCAGTTACAACGTAGTGAACGTGGTAGCGGCTCGTCACCACACCTGCACCGCGTTTCAGCATAGGCACGATGCGACTAATGCCCTTCCCCTTGACCGTCGACGGGAGCGCGATGATGGGCACGCCACCGTCGGAGCGGGATGCCCCATAGATGAAATCTAGCTGTCCTCCCACTCCGCTGTAGAGCTTGGGGCCAATGGAATCGGCACAAACCTGCCCCGTCAGATCGACCTCAATGGCCGAGTTGATAGCCACCTGCCGGTCATTCTGAGCGATAACAAAGGGATCGTTGACATACTCGGTGCGGTGAAGTTCGATGAGCGGATTGTCGTGCGCCCATTCATAGAGCCGATGGGTGCCGATCATAAAGCCAGCCGTGATCTTACCAGGATGGAGCGTCTTCCGGGCGTTGGTTAGCACGCCAGAATCGACCAAATCGATCACACTGTCTGAGAATAGCTCGGTGTGGACCCCCAGGTCGCGCTTGTCGTTCAGGAACTTGAGCACGGCATCGGGTATGGCCCCAATGCCCATCTGCATCGTCGCACCGTCTGGTATCAGCTCGGCGATGTGCTTTCCAATCTTGATGTGGATGTCGGAGAGCCCTCCCTCAGTCATTGGTAACTCGAGGAGGGGATAGTCCACCGGCACGATGTAGTCGAGGCGACTGACGTGAATGAAAGAATCTCCCAAACAACGAGGCATCGTCTCATTGACCTCGGCGATGATGATATCAGCCGACTCAGCAGGCGATTTCGTCAACCCAGTCTCAATGCCATAGGAACAGAAGCCGTGTTCGTCCGGGGGTGAAAGATGGACGAACGCCACGTCCAGGGGCAATATGTTGTTCTTGAAAAGCAGCGTGAACTCTGAGAGAAGAACAGGGGTAAAATCTGCCCTGCCCTCCTGCACTGCCTTGCGCACGTTGGGGCCAATGAAGAGGGAATTGGCACGAATGTGGCCCTCCATCTCCGGGGCGACGTAATCGCCCGACCCGAGCGTCAGAGCATGGCAGATCTCAATGTCGTGCAAGGCTGGCGCGTGGTCGACCAGCGCCTCCATAAGTTTCTGCGGCACGCTGCAGTTACCGGTGAGGAAAATACGATCCCCTGATTCAACAGCCTCGGCTATGGCCTCGTCAGCCGTGGCGACCCGACTCTCGTAGGTCTTCATCCAACTCATGATTCCCCCCCCTCGCCGGCGTAATAAGCCGCCGCCAAGCTCTCATTGACAATCTCGCCATCCCGCATCACAATGCCAGGGATGAGGCTCGGCATCTCCTTGACGGCCTGCTGCAGACCACCCTTGGCGATGCGACGGATGTAGGGCCAGATAGCGTTGTTGAACGCGTGGGTCGCTGTGCGCGGGACAGCGCCCGGCACATTGGGAACACAGAAGTGAACGACACCCTCCTCGGTGTAGACAGGATCGCGGAGCGTGGTGGGACGACTCGTCTCCACACATCCACCCTGATCGATGCTGAAGTCCAGGATGACAGCGCCTTTCTTCATAGATTGCACCATATCTCGGGTGACGACGACAGGCGCCCGAACGCCCGGCACGAGGATCGCTCCGACGAGAACCTCAACGAAGCGAGCTACACGCGCAATATTGAACGGGTAGGAGACCATCGTCGTAACACATCCATCGAACTGCTCGTCGATATCACGGAGCTTCTCTTGATCCCGATCCAGCACGTGGACCCGAGCGCCGAGTCCTAAGAAGGTACGAGTTGCATTGGTGCCCAGCACTCCGGCCCCCAAGATGGCAACGCTGGCAGCCGGTATACCGGGTACGCCGCTGAGGAGCACGCCACGACCCCCGTAGCTATTCTGTAGGAAAGTGGCCGCCAGCTGGGGTGCCATCCGCCCAGCCACTTCGCTCATTGTGCGGAGCACCGGGAGCGTCTTATCCTCCTCCTCAATGGTCTCATAGGCAATAGCCGTAATCTTCTGCTCCAGCATAGCCTCGACCTTATCGCGCCGAGCAGCGGCCAAGTGCAAGAACCCGGCGATGATCTGGCCCTCACGGAACCAATCCAGCTCTTCATCGGTAGGGCGCACTGCCTTGAGCACCAGATCAGAGCGACCGTAAACCTCCTCGCCGGAGTATACGATGTGTCCGCCAACCCGTTCGTAATGATAGTCTGTGAAACCGGCTGCTAGCCCAGCCTCCGTCTCGACGTAACAGATATGTCCAGCACGGGTCAACAGATCCACCCCGTAGGGGGTCAACCCCACCCGCTGCTCCAGGTCTCTTCGCTCCTTAGGGATACCGATGTTCATATCACTTTTCCTCCTGTCAGCTCACGATTCAACAGCGCAGCTTCTACAAGGGGTAGCACATTTAGCAGACGTCTGGAGTATATCACTTCTACGATTAATGGTCAATCCTCCCTTCTAGACAAAGATATGGGAGCCCGTCGCGAGGTTTCAAGAGACCTTGCGCCGAGCGGACAATCAGGGTATAGTAGGCCAAGCTTGCACTGGCTACTAAGATAGCGTGGTACGCTCACAATCTGTCCAAGGAGAGGTCGATATGACGAACTGTCACGAGATGAAGAGGGGCCAAGTCTACGTCTGTGAAGGCTGCGGGCTTGAGCTTAAGGTTATCAGCGAATGTGAGGAATGCGGCACAGACCCTGAGTCCTGTGACTGCCCACCCTGCCAGTTCATCTGCTGCGGTGAGCCGTTGAAGCTTAAGGAAGCGTAGACTAACCCACGAGAGCAAGAGGGGGCGATGCCATGGCATCGCCCCCTCTGACGTCTTGAGACTCTCCCTGATTACGTCGATCTCTGCTCCTCCGCTAGGGTCCATATTCGCCCATTCCCCTCCTCTGGCGAACCCCTTCCGGCAGCGCACATATCTGACATAGGACACGTCGAACACTTTTCTGAGCACTGAGAAGCCACGTGCTTCACGTAGCCCATACGTGCCAAATCCTCCAGCATCGTCTCAACCAGCTCTGGAGTCGTACCAAGCTCCTGAGCCAGATCAACTATGCGGCGTGTTCCTCCCTCACGTAGGAGGTCCAGCAGCTCATTCAACATACTCTCTATGATCCTCCTGGTCTTGGTCCTCCAGGGCATCGCGCCGAATGGTCCAATGAGCCAAGAGGCTAGCGATGAGCCCCGTGATCGGGACTGCCAGCACCAAACCGGCGCTGCCCACCAGGGTCCGAACGATCTCTTCGGCTATAGGTTCCCGATTGAGTCGACGAAGGAGAGGTTCTTGATAGATGGTAAAGGCTAACATAAGAGGCATAGCCCCGCCTACATACGCCAGGAGCAACGTGTTGACCATAGCCGCAATGTGATCCGTCCCAATGTTGAGGCTGCTACGGAACAGATCGAGCCAACTCAGGGCGCGGTTGGCCTTGATCAACTCAAGGACTGCCGATGCCTGACCAACGCAGATGTCGTCCAACACGCCAAGAGAACCGATGATGATACCGCCCAGCACCAATCCGCGCAGGTCTATATCAGAGCCAAACTCGATTACCAGGAAGGCACTCTCCTCCACCCCCATGCCGGACAAGCGCGTCCATCCCACAAACAGCCATGCCAGACCTCCGGTCAGCGCCAAGCTGACGACCATACCCGCGACCGCCGCGTGAGCTTTGACGTTCACACCATAGGTAAGGTATGTGGAGACGGAAAGCATGACGATAGCCCCAACGATACTTACGCCCACAGGGTTCCTTCCAGCCATGATCTGAGGGAGGATAAAACCGAAAATCACGGCCAGGCTGACGAACGAGCCTCCAAGCGATCGCAAGCCTTTCCATCGCCCGACGACAATCACGAGCGCGATGAAGAGCGCAAAGACTGCAATGAGCGGGCCGAAGCGCATGACGTCAGAGATATAGAAACGATCCTCCTCCGGACCGACCGCCCGCTCCAAGAAGACACGATCGCCCGGTTTGAAAAGCCGGTCCTGGCTGATGATGTTCGCCGTCCCCTCCTCGACGACGATCTCCCGACCAGCCATAGAACCTCCCTCAATACGGACCACCAATCGCTGGTAGGGGCGTGACGTGCCTTCATCCAGCTCGATGACGCCCTCCTCCAAGACCTCCACGACACGGGCTGGCATAGTTTCCGTCTCACCAGGCTCAAGGGTGTCTTCCGAAGGCGTGGACGACTGCTCGACGCGAGGTCCAACCACTACGATAGCTGCAGCCAGCAGCACCAGGGCGGTCAAGCCGACGATAAGCAACCACTCTAGTTTACGCACTTGATTCTCTACTCAGCCAGTGTCTACAAGCCCAGGAGGCGTGCAATCCAGTAGACCGCAGCTCCAGCTGTCAGCGAGACAATCAGGAGGAATGCCAGATCGAAGAGGGTCCACTTCCACGAATCCGTCTCCTGCCGAATAACGGCAACCGTCGCCACGCACGGCACGAAGAGCATCTGCACGGTCAAGAAAGCCAACGCAGTCGAAGCTGGGAACGTCTTCGCCAGCTGCTGTGCCAGCCCCGTGTTCTCACCGGTGCCAAACAGGACGCCCAGCGTAGCAATGGAGTTCTCCTTGGCGATGAAACTCGCCAACAAGGCGACGGTCAGCCGCCAGTCGAGGCCCATCAGCCGGCCCACGGGCTCGAGAAGGTACCCAATGCGAGCAAGATAGCTCGTCTCAATCTCTCCAGCAGGCAATGTCGAAAGCGCCCAGATGACCACGGAAACGCCCAGAATCAGCGTGCCGGCCTTACGCACAAAGGACAGACTGCGCTGCCAAACTCGCATACCGATGGTCCGCCAATTGGGTAAGTGATAGATTGGCAACTCCATAATGAACGCAGCCCGTTCACCATGGAAAATCGTCTTGTTGATAAGGACCCCGGAAAAGGCGAGCACCATCAAAGCCAGGAGAATCATCCCCCAAGACACAAAAGTAGCTGCAGAGCCGAAGAAAGCCGGCGCCAAAAAAGCGATGACAGTCATTCGAGCCGTGCACGGGACCAGGGGAGCCAGGAGGACGGTGAGTAGACGCGCCCGCTTCGACTCGATGACCCGAGTGCCCAGAACAGCAGGCACATTGCATCCGAATCCGAGGAAGAGAGGCAGGAAGGATTTCCCATGGAGGCCCATAAGGTGCATGAAGCGATCCATAACGTACGCAGCGCGGGCCAGATACCCCACGTCCTCCAAGACTCCCATCACAGCGAAGAAGATAATCAGGATGGGAAGGAAGGTGAGCATAGCGCCAACGCCACCAACAATCCCGTCGGCCACAAGATCGATGATCCAAGACGGTGCGCCAGTCAAGAGAAGACGAGTAAGACGCGCCAAGGAACCCACCACATACGTGTCCAGCAGTCCCTGAAGTGGCGCGCCCACTGTGTAGGTCAGCCCGAACGCCAGACCGAGGATCCCGGCCATAATAACGAGGCCCCAGAACGGATGTGTGGCCCAACGATCCAGTCTCTCGGTAAAGCCGATGGCCCCCGTCGTCGGTCGAGTGAGTGCGGCACGGATCATGCGTCCGATCCAGTTGTAGCGACCGCTGGCGACGGCTACCAGCGCATCGTCATGCTCACGCAACAAGCTGTGCAGTGTCTCTTGACGATCCTCGGGAAGACACCTGTCCATCATCTGAGTCATCTCTTGGTCGCCCTCCAAGAGCTTCAGCGCCATCCAGTCCTGAGGGTAGGGAGCGGGGACGCATCCATCAATGACCTCTTCTACCTCTTGCAGAACTTGGCGATGATCCTCGCGGATAAGGGGGTAGTTGGGATCATAGGCGACATCTCCTCGCGCTACTTGCTCAATTGTCGCCAAGAGATCCTCTACACCCTCATTTCGAGTAGCCGTCATCGGGACGACAGGAGCCCCCAGGGCCGCCTCAAGGACTTGAGGTTCAATGTGGACACCTTCTTTCTCCGCGACGTCCATCATGTTGAGTGCCACAATCACGGGTGCAGGTAGAGGCAGGAGCTCAGCGACCAGATAGAGACTCCGCTCAAGGATGGCGGCATCCACCAGGGCCACGACCACGTCCGGTTGTTCCCGGATGATGAACTCGCGAGTGATGACCTCCTCCGCGGAGTTAGCGGTCAGGCTGTAGGTACCGGGCAGGTCAACCAGCCGGTACGTCAGGCCTTCATAGGTGAACGTGCCCTCTTTCCGCTCGACCGTCTTACCTGGCCAATTGCCAACGTGCTGATTAAGCCCCGTAAGCAGGTTGAACAGGGTGGACTTGCCTACATTGGGCTGACCAGCGAGCGCCACGAGGACGGTTTTCTCCTCCGACTCCACACTGGCAGAGCTCACCGCGCCAAGGGACGTAGCTCGTCGAAGATTCATTCCGGTCTCTTACGCACGTAGACCCGCCTAGCTTCACCTCGCCCCAGAGCGATTCTTGCGTCACGCACCCGTGCGATGAGCGGACCTCGTCCATAATTCTGAACGACCTTGACATCGGCCCCGGGGGTGAAGCCTAAGGCCGTCATGCGACTCAACATACAGCGCCCGCCGGCCAACTTAACGACCTCACCGTGCTCGCCGGCACGAAGGGCACTTAATGATACAACTGATTTGTTCGATCCAGGCGATGATGCCCAGAGTCTCCCTGACTTGATTCCCATTACCTATCCTTACAATGGTTGGAATGCTTGCAGTGCTTGCAGTAACCTGTCAAGTGGAGATGAGCTTTCGTCACCTCCACACCTTCTCGCTGGCAAAACTCACGCGTGATCCGGGTGACCAAAGGAGCGTCGAACTCGATCACTTTGCCACACTGGCGGCACGTAAAATGGTAGTGAGGCTCCTCTTGCACAGCTTCGTAGTGACTATGCCCCTCACCCAGGCGATGCTCCTCAACCAGCCCCATCTCCTTGAGTAAGGTCAGCGTCCGATAGACAGTCGCCAAGCTAAGGCCGGGGGAACGCATCTTTGCCTGGTCATGGACGGCCTCGGCATCGAGGTGCTCATCGCTTTTTCTCAAGACGTCCAAGATCAGTCGGCGTTGCGACGTCAGACGTCGACCGGCCTCTCGGAATAGGTCCCGAAGCTTCTCGCGCCGCCTGTCTATCGGCTCGATCATGTTTTCCCCACGCTGAACTCGTTATTGCAAATAGTTCGCAATTTCACTGATTATACCCGTCTTCCCGGCGATTGGCAAGTAGAACTGAGTTTGAACATCCTCCTGACAACCACCGAGACGACCCAACGTTGGAACAACAAGACCAACTAGACAGGGCGTGGGGCGAGCTTGCGCCCCACGCCCTGTCGTGCTCCTTTCCGATGATGGTCTCTGACCAAGTTACTGGCTCTGGGCCAGAGCCGCTCCCTTGCGCAGCGCCTTCTTATTCAGGTCGAGCAGATGACGATGACGTTCCGGCAAGTGATCATCCAGAGCCTGCTCAACAGCCTCCAGGGGGACCACGCCAGTGGCGTCCACAAGAGCGCCCAGACAGAGCACGTTAGCCATCCGAACATTTCCCAATTCAGTCGCCATATCGCTGGCCGGAATGTAGATGACGTGGATATCGTCGCGCTCGCTCTCATCGGGCACCATTGAGTTGTTGACGACGAGCACCCCACCGGGCTTCACAGCCGATTGAAAGGCCTCCATTGAGGGAATGTTGAGCACGATGGCGGCGCTCGGCCTTCGAACCAATGGCGCGCCAATCTCCTGATCGGCGACGACGACTGTACAGCGAGCTTTCCCCCCGCGCATCTCGGGTCCGTAAGAGGGGATCCAGGTCACGTGAAGATCCTGTCCCATAGCGGCGTAGCTCAACAACTGACCAGCGAAGAGCGAACCTTGCCCACCAAAACCGGAGATGATGATTTCCTCTTGCATTGTCGCCTCCTAGTCCTCCATCAGGGCACGGACACCTTCACTGACCTTGGTGTCGCCCAGCGGGAAGTAAGCTACCATGTGTTCTTTGGCCCAATCGAGCGCCTCTTGAGGCGACATTCCCCAGTTGGTGTTACACGTCGACAGCACCTCGACCATGGCAAAACCCAAGCCCTCCAGTTGAGCGCGGAAAGCGGTCTTGATGGCCCGCTTGGTGCGCCGGATGCCGCGCACGTCGAAGACGGCCTGTCGAGTAACGTAGGCAGCGCCGGGAAGGCCGCCAATCAGCTCGGCCATACGGATCGGATGCCCGGCGGCCTGTACGTCACGGCCCGTCGGGGATGACGTGGTCACCTGATCAGGCAGCGTGGTCGGTGCCATCTGGCCACCCGTCATACCGTAGATCGCGTTGTTGACGAAAACCGTGGTGATCAACTCGCCGCGATTCGCAGCGTGGATGATCTCCGCCGTGCCAATCGCTGCCAGGTCGCCATCGCCCTGATAGGTGAAGACCACGCTGTCGGGGCTGACACGTTTGATGCCGGTAGCCATCGCAGGAGCACGGCCATGAGCGGCCTCGGCGAAATCCGCATCGAAGTAGTTATATGCAAGAACCGAACATCCTACCGGTGCGATACCGATCGTCCTACCCCGAACGTCAAGCTCATCCAACACCTCTGCCACGAGGCGATGAATCGTCCCATGTGTGCAGCCAGGACAGTAGTGTGTATCAGCCTCGGTCAAGCTCTCAGGGTAATCGTAGACAAGCTCCATATCTTGAGGAACCTCAACAGTCGCCATATTACTGTGCCTCCTGTCCGCCGTGGATCATCTTGGCTAGTTTCTCGAGCTCGGGCAGAATATCGTCAGCCAGGGGAATGATACCGCCCATCCGGCCGTAGAACGTCACCGGGCAGCGCCCCTCGACCGCAAGGCGTACATCCTCAACCATCTGCC
Organism: uncultured Anaerolineales bacterium; assembly: GCA_964514285.1. Taxonomy (GTDB): domain Bacteria; phylum Chloroflexota; class Anaerolineae; order B4-G1; family B4-G1; genus SKLM01. Next base: position 67,407 of record CAZEQC010000002.1, read on the forward strand.
CCGCACTCATCTCCACCGTCAGAACGCCCTGGACCTGCTCGGCGAGTTCGGCGATGCGCTCACTGGGGAAGGGCCAGAGCGTGACAGGCCGCAACAGCCCCACATTGATTCCCATATCCCGCGCGTCTCGGACCACCGACTGACAGATGCGTCCCACAGTGCCGAAGGCCACCAGGAGCAGATCCGCGTCCTCTGTATCGTATTCCTTCCACCGGACCTCGTTGGTGGCGATTTCCTGCAGCTTCGCCTGCAGGCGAAGGTTAACCTCCTCCAGATTCTCGGCCCCCAAGTATAGAGACGTGATTATGTTCGGATCGCGGTCATCAGCACCGGTCAACGCCCAATCAGGCCGTTCCTCGGGGGACCGCACCGGACGCATTGGAGGCAGTTCTGCCGGTTCCATCATCTGTCCAATCGATCCGTCCGCCACCACCATCGTGATGGTCCGGTACTTCTCGGCCAGGTCGAAGGCCAGCACCATATCGTCGATGAGCTCCTGCACGTTGGCGGGAGCCAAGACGATCATATGGAAATCGCCGTGACCCGCCATCTTCACAGACTGGAAGTAGTCGCCCTGAGCCGGCTGGATGTTGCCTAAGCCTGGCCCACCACGCATGACGTTCACCAGAACAACGGGCACCTCGGAACAGGCGATGTAGGAAAGCCCCTCCTGCATCAGGCTGATACCGGGGCTTGAGGACGACGTCATCACCCGCACCCCGGCACTGGCAGCGCCATAGACCATATTGATGGCAGCAACCTCGCTTTCGGCCTGAAGGAACACCCGATCCAGCTCGGGGAGACGCTTCGAGAGATGCTCCAGGGCCTCGCTCTGCGGTGTGATGGGATAGCCAAAGAAGGCCTCCAGACCTGCGCGGACAGCCGCCTCAGCGAATGCTTCGTTTCCCTCCAAGAGTTCCTTTGCCATGTCTACCTCCCAGCAGCCGATGCAGAGCGACTGCGTCGACGCTCTCGCTTCCGCCTGCGTCGGTACACAGTGAAGACTACGTCGGGACAGATGGTGGCGCACATCGCGCAACCCGTGCACTTCTCTGGATCAGTCACCTCGACAGGGTTGTGTCCCTTGACGTTGAACCGATCCTCTGCTAATTCGAGGATCTCCACGGGGCAGACGCTGACACACAAGCCACACCCCTTGCAGCGATCCTCGTTGATAATAACCATACCTCGCGCCATTACTTTGCCTCCAAGCACCTAGAGTAAAAGCTATGCGTAGAACGCGATGGGCGGAGAGAGCGTGAAGAAGGGTCTCACGTTCTACGTTTCAAATCGCAAACACTTCCTGGCAGTATACTACGTGGTCATGCCCTGTTTCTATAGTGTGCCACGTCCCCCGTCCACGAGCGAAAACTCACAAACTGCGCCAAGCTCAAGGATTCGGTCTCTATACGGTACATTGTGCTATGATCATTTCGCGATGCTTCTCGAACCCCAAATGCTCATAGAAGGGGAGGGCCTCGGCGTTCTCTTTCAGAACCTGCAGAAAGACCGAGTAGCCCCCCAGCGTGAGGTCACGCAACAAAGCCGCGACAACCTGCGCCCCATACCCTTGTCGTCGGTATGCCCTGGCCGTGACGATGTTGCCGATCTCGGCAGCCTGATCCAGCACGAGACGCGTGCCGCCCTGAGCAATGAGCTGGCGACGGGGGCTGCTTCGGGTTGGATGCCAGATGCCATACCACGGACCGCGGCCCAGGGGATTGCGCTCGAAGGCCTTCAAATCCTCAACTCGGGCAAGAGCGCGCATCTCGGCGAGGTGGGAGGGCCCCAGGGGCACCGCCTTCCCAGGATCAAGATTGAGAGCATCGCCGCGAAAGACCATTTGCCACTCTGGATAGATGTCGAGCACCTGATAGGCCGCCTCTAGACGTGGCCTATCCCTCTCAGCCACCAGACAAGCAAAGGTCTCGTTAGGCGCCACCAGGCGTCGAGTCAGGTCCGCTATACGCCTTGAGGTTTCTTCGCAAGGGGACGCTCTGTCGCGACTACAAAAGGCAATGGCAGCAAAAGGAAGTCCATCGTAGCGGGCGACCAGCGTCTGGCTATCGCCGGCAAAACGGCAATCTTTGGTGAGGGTGGTTACGTCAGCGATGAAGGTGAAGAACGCCAGGGCGCGGTCCAGGTCTCGACGCTGCCAAAGCAGACAAATCTCGCGCCAAGCGGCAAGGCTTTCTGCTGCAATGCCCACATCGGCATCAAGCAGGGAATCAGCCTGGACCGCTGCACGATTCAACATTCTGGAGATTATTATACTACTCCGGGCTTTGGTCGTCAATCACGCTTTGCCAGATGGGACGCGCCAGTTGCTCCTCAGTCTGTTGCAACGCTGCGTTCAGATCTCTGAGGTAGCTGACCAGAGGGGTCTTAGAGAGGGCGATCTCCACGGGCACGTCGACTTCCAGGGGTACCACAGTGGTGACGTCGACCGTCTGGCTAACTGGTACGCTCACCTCCATGTCGATAGGAAAGACAGCCTCGATCGGCACCGCCAGATCGTACGTCCTGAAGCCAAGGTTGACAGGCACGACAACGGTGGTGCTGACGGGCACGACGGCGTTGATGGGCACCTGAAGGGTCTCATTGAGCGGAATCTCGGTCGACACTGGAATCTCTTGATCCACGGCGACAGTGTAGGAAAACGTATCATCAGCAAGCTGTGACACCGGTGCTCGCGCATCCTTGACCGCTCGATGCATCGTCCGTCGAAACTGAAGAAATGATAAGATCGTGACACCGTTGAGTGCCAAGGAGAGCAGGGCTAGCATCGCCAGCAGACCAAGGGCTGCGAGATAACCTCTCTTCATCGATAGACTCCTTCATGCAAGGTATTGCGGCATAGGACGGCGATAGGGGGAACAACGGAAATACCGACGATGTCGGACAACTCCGGAAGAAAGAGGATCGTTTGGACATAGCCCACACACCAGAAGCTCAACCGGCGACCTAAGTATACCACTCCAACCCCCAGAGGAAAAGCACGAACGACCAGATAGGCATCGCCTATGCGGTTGTCTGACCCTCGCCTTGTGCTATAATGCGGCCCGCGCCGATGAGGTTACATACACTGAGGTGGTGAAAGGGAGACGAGATGATGGATACGGAGCACGGACGACGGCTTCGGACGTTGACGCTGGTCGCGGCTGGCCTGGCTGGAGCTGTACTCGTTTCTGGGCTGTTGGGTAGCTGTACGGATAGCACGCCCCCCGCAACGCCGACGCCGACCCGGACACTAGCGCCTCCCACGCCGACGCCAACATCGCAACCGACCGCGACTCCCTCCCCGACAGCGACCCCCTTGCCCACAGCGACGCCGTCGCCCACACCGTGGCCCGAGAACGTGAACCCGCTCACCGGAGAGGTGATGGACGATGAGAGCAAGCTGAATCGTGTCCCAGTGGCGATTAAGATCTCCAACTGGCCTGGACAGTACGTACGGCCTCAGTCCGGGATCGACAGCGCAGACATCATCTACGAGCACTACAACGAAGGGTGGTTCGCTACTCGCTGGACTGCGATCTTCCTTGGCAGCTCGCCAGAGCAAGTGGGTCCGATAAGGAGCGGTCGGATCATTGACCTGGAACTGCCAGCGATGTATAAAGCTGTCTTCGCCAACTCCGGCTTCAGCAACGGCGTTGTGCGGCTCTTTCGGAACTCGGACCTCTATCCTGACTGGGTCGTGTCTGACAGTCTCCCAGAGACCATCCAACCACGTCCGTTCTACCGAGATCAGAGCCGTGATGTCCCCCTGGAACACACGATGTACACCAGCCCTGCGCTGGTGCGCGAGTGGGCAGCAGCGCGAGGGATTGAGGGTGAACAAGACCTGGAGGGCGTGAAGTTCTCCGAACAGCCGACCTCTGAGATGAAGGCGACGGGCCCGGCGAACGTGATTGAGATTCCCTGGAACCGGCTCATGACAACGTGGCGCTACGACGAGGCCAGCTCCCGGTACCTCCGATGGACCGATGGGACCGCGCACGTCGACGCGCTCAGCGGGGAGCAGCTTAGCGTCGCCAACGTGGTGGTGCTTCACGTCCCCCAGTGGAACACTGACATCGTGGAGGATCCCCACAGCGGGGCACTCTCGATCCGTTGGGCTCTATGGAACGATGACAACCCGCATCGCCCGGCCATTCTGTTGCGCGATGGCAAGCGCTACGACGGCATCTGGAATCGGGAGGAAAGGGAGGATATGCTCACGTTGGAGACCGAGGACGGTGAGATGCTCCCCTTCAAAGTTGGCAGCACGTTCTTCGAGGTCGTCCCTCTGGGCGACAGAGCCATCGAGATCACCATCGAATAGCGAGGGACCAGACAGTGGAGCGAAGCCGCCACCCATCGCTCGGACCTATCCTGAACTCACGGCTTAGGGCTCTTTGAACTTCTCAACCTGATAGGTGAAGACGTCAAGATCCCCACTCGAATAGGCGTCCGGGGTAAGGCCAGCCTTAAGGCAGAGTCGATGGAGGAACTGACGCTCGTCCGTCAACTTCTCCCACACCTGAGGGAGAAACGTGGCTCGATGCCACCCGCGCTCGATGACCACGCCATCCACGCCCGGCCGCAGCTTGTCGCACAGATCCTCGACGTCGCGATAGTGAAGAGGTTCAGGCTGACTCAGCACGGAAACCTCGATAGTGAGCTCGTCCACTTCGTCTGGCTCGACGGGGGGAAAGCGAGGATCACGACGTGCTGCCCCTGCGGCATTCTGCTGAACGTCCACGGCCAAGGGACGCCGCGCCTCAAGCGACCCGATACAGCCACGGAGACAATCATGTTTGTTCAACGTGACGAAGCTCGCCCCCTGCCGCCGGAGAGCCTCAGGGACAGTGTCCATATCAATGGCTGGCGGGTCGTGACCCCGAGCGACGTGGACGACCGATTCTCGCGCCAAGTCGAGCAGATACGTCCGATCCTCCTTCGAAAGCGACATCCTCCCCCCTCTCCCTGGTCAGGGTCAGCTCGTGTAGGCGATGGCGCCATAACCCACCACGCGGGACCTGCTGCCGGCCGTATCCCCGGAATTGCGGTAGTCCAGCAGGTGCGGCACCCATGCCTTGCGCTCGGCGATGTCCATAAGCGTCATGACAGGCGCTCGACCGCAAGCCTCTCCCTCCTGGACGCCTTTCACGCTCCCGTCTAACAACGCATCCAAGAAGGCCCGATCTCGCTGCCGCGCTTGATCGTAGGAATGGAAGTGGCTCAAGTCACTGGAAACAACGATCAGGTCCTCCTCTTCGAGGCGATCAACCAGATCCAGGACTACTTCCTGAGGGTTGACTTGCCCAAAGAGCATCGGTATAAGCTTGAATTCGGCAAGCGAGACCTGGAGGAAAGGGATCTCGACCTCAAGGCAGTGCTCTGGCTCGTGCGCGCTTGACGCGGTCGTGTAGAAAGGCGCTGTCTCGAGCATATCGGCGACGCGATCGACAGCAACAGGGGCATCGCCCAGAGGCGTTCGGAAAGCGGCGTAGTTGCCCAAAGCCACGCCATTCACAGGGACTCGATGGGCGGGGCCAAGCAGAAAGACAGTTCGCTCTCTGTCGGGAAGCCGCTTCAGAGCCTTGAAGGCATAACCGGCCGTCGCCCCGGAATAGACGTAGCCGGCGTGGGGAGCGATCACAGCTCTCACCCCGTCGACGTCATCGGGAAGCGACGCCCGGCTGATGTATTCCTCGACGTCACGTCGCAACAGATCAGGATCTGCTGGATAGAACTGGCCCACGACAGCGGGCTGACGAACAAGTCGTTCAGACATCAGTCACCTCCGTAGGGTCCGTAAAGACCGCAAAGGGCTCTCACCATGCTTTTTGCACTCAACCAATGGTATTATAACATCCCAAGGCATAACTTGCCACCGCCGCGAAGACCGACAGCCTGGGCGCCATAATGGACGAAGAACCCGACGTTCTCCTTGGTGTCGAAAATGTCGTAGAGATGGGCCGATTTCTCGTATCCACGCATAGCGTTGGTCATCACCCCCATCCCAAGTATATCACGAAACGCATCCAGACGCATCAACCCTGTGAACCCTGGTCTCGCGCAGGGGCAGGCACCGCCGCCTTGCCGTGAACGCAATATCGATCTAGAATATGCTGGATCACAGGAAAGGAACCCGTTGGATGGTACAGAGAGTGGGTATCGTTGGTTATGGAAGACCTATTTGATCACAGCAGAAGAGAGCAGATTCGCCGTCAGGCGCCATTAGCCGCGCGTATGCGCCCGCGGAGCCTGGAGGCGTTCAGTGGGCAGGAGCAGATCGTGGGCGAAGGGAGGCTGTTGCACCGCGCTATCGCCGCAGACCGCCTGTTCTCCTCGTTGATCTTCTGGGGTCCACCGGGCACGGGAAAGACGACGCTGGCTATGATCATCGCCAACTCGACCGAGAGACATTTTGAGACGATCAGCGCGGTTTTGGCCGGCGTGGCCGACCTACGACGCATCATCAAGGAAGCGAAGGATCGGCTCGGCATGTACGGACAACGCACAATCCTTTTCGTGGATGAGATCCATCGCTGGAACAAGGCCCAGCAGGACGCACTGCTGCCCCACGTTGAGGATGGCACCATCGTGCTCATCGGCGCTACTACTGAGAATCCCTACTTCGAGGTGATCGGCCCCCTGGTCTCCCGATCCCGCGTCTTCCAGTTTGAGCCGCTGGCGGACGAAGAGGTGAGGCAGATCCTGAAGCGGGCGATCGAGGATGCCGAAGAGGGGTATGGGGATCGCGACATACAGATCAGCGACGAGGCGCTGGCCCACCTGGTGCACGTAGCCGGCGGCGATGCCCGCGATGCCCTGAACGCCCTGGAGCTGGCGGTGGAAAGCACGCCCCCGAGCAAGGATGGCATCATCCAGATCACCCTGGAGGTGGCTGAGGAATCGATCCAACAGCGAGCACTGCGTTACGACAAGACCGGCGACCAGCACTACGACACAGCCTCCGCCTTCATCAAGTCGGTGCGGGGTAGCGATCCGGATGCAGCACTCTACTGGCTGGCCAAGATGGTGGCCGCGGGGGAGGATCCGCGCTTCATCCTGCGGCGGCTCCACATTCTGGCAGCGGAGGATATCGGGCTGGCCGACCCAAACGGTGTCCAGGTGGTCAACGCCTGTGCCCAGGCCTTCGAGTGGGTGGGAATGCCGGAGGGCCAGTATCACTTGGCGATGGCGACCCTTTATCTGGCCACAGCCCCCAAATCGAACGCCGTGGGCGCCTACTGGAAGGCGTTGGAGGAGGTGCGAGAACACGGGACCGGGACGGTACCGACCTACCTCCGGGACAAGAGCGACGTCTTTCGCGGTGCGCTACGCGAGCACTACAAGGATACGCTGGGAAAACACGAGGGCTACAAGTATCCGCACGCCTACCCCGAAGGCTGGGTCGAGCAACGGTATTTGCCAGAGGGGATCAAGGCAGGATGGTTCAAGCCGAAGGGACACGGGTACGAGAAAGTGATCATCGAGCGAATGGAGGAGATGCAACAAGCCGCGCGATCCCAGCGGGAGCCCGAGACGGCTGAGTAGGACCGTAGAACCCATCTCGGCACTTCAAGCGAGGTCCTGCCGTCCCCCCCTTGAGCGGATGAGCCGCAGGGGGACCTCGTCCGGGATATATCGGGTTTACGAGGAGAGTGATTATTCCCTCCCGATCAGCGGCAGGTAGATGTCGCGTCGGTTGCCCCACCCCAGCGGTCTCCATTCACGTTCACCGTAGGCCGTCCAGGTGGTGGTGCCGAGCACCTCGCCGTCCACCGCCAGCCGTATCAGGTTGCCCAGCTTGGCGCCCTCGTCCTCCGGCGTAGTGGGATCGTCGGCGTAGCAAGGCAGCAAGCCGTACCAGCCCTCCACAGCGACCTCTACGGCGCCACAAGTGACGCCGTCGGGATCGAGCGCCCGGACCAGGGTCCCCAAGACCAGGGGGCCGGGACCGCCTGGCCCGTCCGGCCGGTGCGCCGGGCCGTAGATGGTGACCCATGCGCTGGTGGGGACCACGCCAGCCTCGCCCTCGACCCAGCGGATGATCTCGTCCTGATCTCCCGTGAGCCCGGCGGCGCTCCCCCGCTCCCCCACTCCTCTGCTCCCGTGCTCTCCCGCCCCTCCGCTACCCATCGCGACCGGCATAGGCCCCTCGAGCGTGGTCGAGTACTGGAGCGTCGTCGCCTGATTCATCTTGATCCAATACCCGTATCCCGGCCTCATGCGCTCCAGCGTGTTGAACACGGGATCGATATCCGGGTAGTAGGAGCGAGCGCCCCCCTGATAGCCGAGGACGGCGCTGTAGAGGCCGTCGATGTTGCTCAGGGCCTGGGCCACCGGCAAGGAGCCGTGTGGCAGGTAGCTGACCAAGTTCCACCCGGCGTCCAGCGACAGCGGGTGATCCTCAGGCAGCCGGTCGCCGATCATAGCCAGCACCGCTGGCACCGACGTCACCAGAATCCACTCGATAGGCTCCTGGTCAGCTGGAGTGTCTACTTCCCAGGCTCGAATCAACCAGGCCTTTATCGGTGGTTGAAGGGACGAGAGATGGAGGGCGAAGTCACGGGCCTCGCCCCCCGCCTCCAGGCTGATTTCGGACTGGGCAGCCTGGGTCGACGCGGTCACCTGGGTCGACGCGGTCACCTGGGTCGACGCGGTCACCTGGGTCGACTGTGAGCGCAGCGACGTCTAGCCGGGCAATAGGTCCGCCGCGGGACGCCAGCAGAATCTGGTTGCGACGGGTCAGGAAACGGTCGAGACGAGCGTACTCGAGCACAAACCAGAGCCCGGTCACCGCGGTGGGGCCCTGCCAGAAGTATTGGCCCTCACGGGTTGGGAGGGAGCCGACGTCGGCTCGGACGTCAGCACGACGGGTAGGGCTCCACAGCTGGCACCAATCTACCTAAACCTCGGATCCACGTTCCCCTTCGATATCTGGCAGGTCCTGCTCGAGACAGCTTCGCTGGGCCAGGCAGTCGAGGGCAGCCTGCTGGGCCGTCTGGTAGACCACCTTCAGGGGAACATCACGCTCCTGGGCCAAGCGGCGGCACGCTCTGAGCTCCGGGGCTGCGTTCAACACGGCTTCACCACGAGAGGCCACCTTGACGCTTACCGCACCGTATGGGGTTTCCACCATGATCTGCTCACGCCGGAGCTTCCAGCGCGATGTGGTCCGGAACCGCACACCGATGGTCGTGGTCTCGCGGAAGAGTATATCCACCACCCCGGGCACGTAGTCCTCGGCCGCCAAGGCAGTCAGCTGCACACCTGGGCGGCCGTGCTTCATCATGATTCGGGTGATGAATACGTCAAGAGCCCCAGCGTCGAAGAGACGTGCTATGACGTAATCGTAGAACTCCGGATTCATATCGTCGACATTGGTCTCCACGACGGTTATCCGGTCTTGCTCGTAGCCGAAGGCATCCTCCATCGTTGATGGCGTCGATCCGATCTCGCCGATCGACAGACGCAGGAGGTTCGGATGCGGCAAGTCACGCGTGCCAGCACCGTAGCCGATTTGCGTCACAGTCATAGGCGGGGCAGCGCCGAAGTGCTCCACCAACGTGGTGAGAATGGCGGCGCCAGTGGGCGTCACCAACTCCGCGTCCACGTCTCGTCCGTAGGTGGGCACACCCTTCAGCAGTTCGGCCGTCGCCGGCGCGGGGACCGGCATAACCCCGTGAGCACAGGTAACGGTTCCCCGGCCAAGGTGGATCAGGGAGGCGAAGACGCGATCAACACCCAGCAGGTCGAGACCCAGCACGGCCCCGACCACATCGACGATAGCATCTAGAGCACCCACCTCGTGGAAGTGAACGTGGTCGACGGGCATACCGTGGACCTTAGCCTCCGCCTCGGCCAGGCTTCGGAAGATGGAGACGCTCTGCCGTTGGATTCGCTCTGGCAGACCGCTGCTCGTGATGATAGCTTCAATGTCGTGCAAATGACGTTCTGGCCCGTGCTCCTCTATCTCGACCGTGACGTGGGTGCCCCGCAGACCAGCCCGTCGCACCGTTTCGACACGGAGCGTATATCCAGAGACGTCCAACCGATCCAGCTGCTCCTGCAGGTCCTCCAGTTCCAGGCCAGCATCGAGCAACGCCCCCAGAACCATATTGCCGCTGACGCCGGAGAAACAATCGAAATAGGCAACGCTCATCAGTCTCCCGCTCGCCCTATTGATTGATCAGATGAGCCACGTAGCCGGCTCCAAAACCATTGTCGATATTGACGACGGATACGCCTGGAGCGCAGCTGTTAAGCATCGTCAGCAACGCGGACAGCCCCCCGAAGCTGGCGCCGTAACCCACGCTGGTAGGCACCGCCACCACAGGCCGATCCACCAAGCCGGCCACAACACTGGCTAGAGCCCCCTCCATACCGGCCGCCACCACCAGGACATTGGCGGCAAACAGTTGCTCTCGGCTTCCAAACAGGCGATGGATGCCCGCCACGCCCACGTCGTAGAGTCGCTCGACGTCACTTCCGAGGGTCTCGGCGGTAACAGCGGCCTCGTCGGCCACGGGGATGTCGGCGGTGCCGGCGCTGACGACCAGGACCGAGCCACGCCCACGCGACGGCGCCGGTCCTCCGACGACGACCATGCGCGCAGCAGCGTGATGGACGGCGTCTGGGAACGCTTCCTCCAGAGCCTGCGCCACCCCGACTCCGGCACGGGCAGCCATCACGCGCCCCTCACGGGCTCGGATACGCTCCACAATCCCCAAGATCTGTTCCGTTGTCTTTCCCGGGCAGAAGATAACCTCAGGAAATCCTTTTCGCAGCGTCCGATGGCTGTCCAGGCGTGCGAACCCTAGATCCTCGTAGGGAAAGCCTTTAAGGCGCTCCAAAGCCTCATCAACGCCCAGCTCCCCCTGCTCCACACCCGTCAACAGGTCACGTAACCAATGTGATTCCATACCATCCTTTATAGCTTCGGCTTCCAGGTCCTGACCCACCTCAGCTGACCCTTCGGCGCTGAATGGCAGGCCGACATCACGACGCAAGGCGTGGTTCTCCACGAGTGCTCGCTGATCGCGGTCGCCGAGATAATCGAGCGTGCCCACGTCGTGGCTCGTTTGCGCAGCTGACCGGGCGAGAGTTCGGGTGCTGAAGCCGACAATCAAGATGCGCTTGGGAGGATTTCCCAGGCGACAGGGCCTCTACAAGAAGTCGTCGCGCCCGCTATGAGGCTGATGCCCGCTGCATCAATCGCGCCACCTCAACGAGACGTCGCACCGTGTCTCGCACGCTCTCCATCCCGACCCGGTCGGCTTCGGCGCCTTCTGCTCCCTCATCGCCGGACCAGATCGTGCCGCCGAAGTTGGCACCAAAGGGGCCTCCGCTGACGGGGATCATCTTGTTGGCCAAGTAGAAAGCGTGGATGCCCATAATGGCCAGCTCCTGTCCGCCGGCTCGGTCACCTCCCACAGCTACAGCCGCACCGACCTTGTCCCTGAAGGCATCGATATCCCGGGCAGCGACCGCCCGGCAGCGGTCAAGAACGGCCTTCAGTTGTCCTGAGAGGGTCCCCTGGTAGACGGGGGTCCCCAGCAGCCAAGCATCAGCGGCTTCCATGCTGGGGTACATCTTCGCCACGTCGTCTTCGAAGACACATCCCTCCTGTGTCCGCACACAATAGTCACAATGGATACAGAAGTTGATCTCCTTCCCTCGCACAGAGATGAACTCCGTCTCCACGTCCGCCAACGTCTTGGCGAACGCCAGTGCCTCCTTGAGGACGTAGCCGGTTGCTCCCTGGCGGGGGCTCCCAGATATGGCAAGTAGCTTCATAGGACGCATGGACCACTCTGTTTCGCTCTTAGCGTAAGACTCGCTTATCTCCAACGCGCCTTGTCACCTCCAGGGCATCCAGATGCTCCAAAAGAGCCTGGGCATACTTCCGACTGGAGTTGAACATATCCCTCACCTCTGCCAGCGTGACGCTGCCCTCGCGCTCGATCCACTCGCGCACCCGTCGCACCATATCGTCATAGGTCTCCGGCGAGAAGACAACGTCCGAGGAGACCTGCACCAACGCCCCGCGGTTGACCAGAACCCTGAACACGTCATCACCGACCAGCTCGACGCATTCCTTGACTGAAGGGGGTGCGTATGGATCACGTCGGAAGCGAGACCACAACGCCTCCACGCGCTGCTGCTGCTCCTGACTTAGCTCGACCTCGTGGCTCGACAGACGCACCATAGCGCCTTCATCAACGACGAGACCTTCTGCACGAGCACGCGTTAAGGCTGCATCATACGTCCTGGGCGAGAGCCCCAGGCTGCTACGTAGCGCCTCTCGGGGCATCCCCTGCCGGAGAGGGTGGGTTTCGTGGTAAGAGGTAAGAGTCTGAGAGATGTGGTCGGACAAGCGCGACCACCAGTCTTGACTGACGATCAGAGCTTCGGCGGAGACAGGTTCTTCTGCATCGCTAGCGGCTTGATCCACCTCCCAATCCAGATACAGAGCTCGGTTCTCATCGAGCAGTTCCCCGAGGGCCTCAGAGGCCCCATCCCCGAGCCGGCTGGCCTTCAACAAGAGGTCGGCCGAGACAGGCATCTCCCGCTGAAGGGTCTGGAACAGAATCTCCGCGGGACTACCCTCCGCCAACGTCTCCAGCCGATCGATGACCTGGGAGCGAAACCGACGGTGCTTACGGCCTGGACTTGGATCCACCACGATCCCTCCACCGACAGTCGTGGGAGGCGAGGGGAGGCGGACGATGTACCGGTCACCCCTCATCATAGCGACAGGCTCCTGGAGCTCCAGCTGTACCCAACCGACTTCCCCCGGCAACAGAGCCTCCTGGCCTAAGAGCCGGGCTCGAGCCATCACCTGAGCGGCGCCCGTGTAGAACTTGAACGTCGTGTTGTGACGCATGGGACGCTGCGCGAACTGTCCCAGGTCCGGCCAGAGGATATCGGGCAGGTAGCGCATCCGTACGTCCACCAACGTCGTCGCATGCAGTGAATCAGGGGAAGCCACTACATCGCCGCGCTTAAGCTGATCCTTGTCAACGCCGCTCAGATTGATCGCCACACGGCTGCCGGGGACCGCCCGTTCGATCTTCTCTTTGTGCGTTTGAAGGCCCCGAACACGAGCCTTCAGTCCTCGCGGCAGTATCTCTACAGCCTGCCCCGTCTCCAGATGACCATCGATGAGCGTCCCAGTGACAACGGTGCCAAAGCCACTGACCGTGAAGACCCGGTCAACGGGCAATCGGGGACGACCACGATCCCGCTGAGGCTCACTCTCGGCCAGGACATCCTGCAAGGCGCTCAACAGTTGATCAAGGCCTCGTTTCTCACGGGCCGAGGTCAACACAAGCGGAGCATCCTCCAGAACCGTCCCCGTCAATGTCTCGGCAACGTCCTCCAGCACCAGTTCAAGCCATTCATCGCTCTCTATGACGTCGGTCTTGGTGATGGCGACGACACCGGCGTCGATCTCCAGAAGATCCAAGATGGCCAGATGCTCGCGGGTCTGAGGCATCACACTTTCATCGGCGGCGACAACGAAGATTGTCCCATCGATGCTGCCCACACCAGCCAGCATGTTCTCGATGAAGTCACGATGACCTGGCACATCCACGATGCCCACAGTCTCACCATCGGGCAGCGTGAGCCAGGCGAAGCCCAAGTCGATGGTCAAGCCTCGTTCCTGCTCCTCGCGAAGTCGATCGGGGTTGATACCCGTCAGGGCGAGGATCAGGGCAGACTTGCCGTGGTCTACGTGTCCGGCTGTGCCGATGACGTGCATAAAACACTCCCTCTATTCACCACGCAGGGTGGCCAGTTGCTCATCAATGGGAGCGACGAACTCTTCGTAGACGTCCTGAGCGGCGTTCAACAGCGCGCTGGCATCGGCGCGCTGGACCTCCCATATAGCGCTCAGCTGATCGCGGTACAATTTGACAACGTCCTCGAGAGCCTCCAAGCGTCTCTGCTGCTCGCTATCGACCTCCTCCTGATTCTGCCAACGCTGTTCTACGACGATCTCCCATTTCTTCCGTTCTTTTGCCCGTGCCGACTGCCATTCTTCCCACTCCCGCTCGACGCGCTCCTCAGCGATGCGCTGTCTCTCAGCCATCTCATCCTGGCGTCTCTCGATCCGGGTCTTGAACGTCTCCAAGACATTGAGCGCACGCTTCACCTGCTGCCTTCGCTCAATGAAGCCATGCGTCTGCTCACGAATGCGCTCCAATTCATTGGCTACCTCTTCGGCTTGATCCAGGTACGCTCGCATCTTCTGCTCACGCTGGAAATCGGAGACTCGTAGCTCCTCAATGGGCTTCTCGTATTTCTTTGCCATCTGCATAGCTGTGTCAATGCGAGAAGCCTGCTTCTGCACGCTCTGCTCAAGGAGAGGGTATTTCTGCGCCACATCTTCCACCTTCTTGTGGAGACCGGGTAGGTCATTCTCGAGCTCGATGAGGCGGCGATGGTCCGAACGGCGCCGCTCCTCCAGATAGGATACGGCGTTCGTTGGCTCCTCAATGCGCTTGTCTAGGTCGGCGACGATGGCCTCCAGGCTCTGGATCTTCTCACTCATTCGCTCCTGTTCCGCCTGACGCGCGGTAAGCTGTTCGTCATAACGAGGCAAAACGCGAAGCTCCTTCTCCAGCCGATTGAGGTGCTCCTTCATCGCCTCATGCTCGAGTCGGCGCAGCCGCTTGGCCTCGGCGCGCTCCTTGCGCCAGGCCTCGTCGCGCTGCTCGAGCTGGAAGGACATCTCTTTCTTGTAGTTAGAGACCATCTGCTCGAACTGATCAATCTTGGAAAGCTTGGCCTCCACACGGGAGAGAGCGGCCTGGAGTTCTTCTATCGTCGTCGCTCGCCTGGCGATCTCCTGCTTCTGCTCTTTCAACCGCTCTTCCAGCCTGGCAATCGTGGCCTTGTCCTTACGTCGTTCTTGATCAAGCCACTTCAGGGTCTGCAGCGCTTGCGTCAAATCCATCGACTCGGTTACCTTGGTTACCATAACCAGCTCCTCAGATGACTATCCGGGCAGGACGAAGACAACTTGAATGCCGATTATAACATTATTCCTCCGCAGGGACAACGACCTGTTTTGTCCATCTCAGCGTACTGTGCTATAATGAACCATCACTTTGCTGTGTTGAAGCATCCGTTTATAGAGACGCTCTTATGGGGACAGGTCGAATGACTAAGAAGAAGATGAGCAATGGAGCCCGACGCAAGGCATTGGAGCACCAGAAGGCAGGTCTTCAAGCCTATCGTGCATGGAACGTTGACCTGGCGATTGAAGAACTCCAGGCTGCCGTGGAACTCGAACCGGACAACGCCGACTACCAGTTGAATCTCGCTCAGGCTTTGGCCCGCAGCGGTGACTACGATCAGGCGCTTCGCGTCCTGGCCGAGTTTATGAGGTTGAAGCCCGATTCCCAGCTGACTGAGCGCTTTGAGAAGCTCTTTGCCAGCGGTATGGACGACGTGGAACAGGTGCTGACGGAGAAGATGACTCAGGCGGGGATGCCAGTCGAGGAGATAGGCGCCGCCTTACAGATGTGGCTGGAGTACCGAGTTGCATTGGGTCGCGAACCGCTGATCATCCGCAAGGCGGAGACCTGGGCAGCGGCACTGGATTACATCGTTCGGAAAGTCAACCTGCGTCCGGTGAGACGATACAAGATAGCCGACTTCTACGACGTCAGCGACAGCGCCGTCCGAGACCGACACCGTGATTTGGTCGACACGCTGGATATCATGCCGTGTGATTACCGCTATTTCACCGGCAAGGAAAACCCACTCGACAAGCTCGTGGAGGCGGCAGAGCTGCTGGAGGAGCTGGAGGCCCGCTTCCGAGAGACGTAATGAGCGACAGACCGTGGTGCAGCCTATGCCACGGTGGTCCGGATGATGCGCGCCGCACCCGTTTCCCGCAGGGCAACATCTACCTGTTCAAGGCTTTCGGCCCCTACCAAAGCCAGCATATTGCCCCCTTGACCAGCCCCTGAAAGCTTAGCCCCCATCGCACCAGCTCCTCGCGCGGCAGAGACCAAGCGATTAAGGGGTGGTGAGGAGACCCCCAAACTGACGAGAAGTGTGTGGTTTTCATCCATCAGCGCGCCCAGGGCCCCGACATCTCCAGCTTCAATCCGTCGCCGCGCCCTCCGGGCAACGTCCCCAATGCAGTTGAACAGCGCCTCGTATCGTGCCGTCTCGCACTGCCAGCCCCTTCGCACCCGGGCGACAAGACGCTTCGTGGGGCTGGGGAGACCGGTATCGGCAATGAGCAGATTGAAAGGGGCGCCCACGGACAACAACTCTGGCCCAGAGGATGAGGTGCGCACGAAGTAGACAGGCCGCTCATAAGCGATGACGGTGTTGTCGATCCCGCTGGGCGTACCGTGATGGATCTTCTCTACCTCATAGACGAGATCGCTTACCTCCGCTGCGGTGAGTTGAGAGCCTATGAACCCCGCCAGAGCCCGCACCATGGCCGTCGAGACGGCAGCCCCACTGCCCAGACCGCTCGCGATCGGGATCGTCGATTTGATCGTCAGGGTGGCATCGGGTATCGAAGCACCCAGGTGATCTAGTGTGAGGCGAGCGGCGACGGCAAGTGGATCTCCCTCGGGGGCCGCCGACAAGTTGAAAGATCTTTCCAGGTCAGCAGCTATTAGGATCAAGCCGCTACTAGGTGCCGCAGGCTCTATTCTGGCCGTAGCCTCGACCCGGGTCACCGGAACGGCGATGGCGGGTTCACCGTAGACGACGGCGTGTTCACCGAACAAGATGACTTTCCCAGGCGTCGATGCCTGGACTGACGATCGTGTCACGGGTCTGCTCCTCCTTCTATCAACAGAGCTGAAGCTCCAATTGACACCGGCCTCATACGATGCTACACTTGACGCACTGACCTATCGTGTGAGACAAGCCCCTCCTTCTTCCCAGGATGACGAAGAGGCCAGGGAGATCAAGCACACTGGCACGGCGAGAGCCGTGGCCAAGCAGTGCGTGCCAAGCGGGTACCTATGGATGACCAAAGCGCCAGGCTGTTAGGGATAGGGGAGGCTGCAGCGCAAAAAGGGCACAAAGCTAAGGCGCGGCGCGCGTTTCGGGATCTTCTGCACCACGAGCCGACCAACCTGGCAGCCCTGCTTTGGATGGCGTGGCTAAGCGACAATCCCCAAGCCAGTCGAGCCTACGCTGAGCGGGCGCTAGCCCTTGACCCCGACAACGACCAAGCGCTGGCAGCCCTCCAATGGGCCAAATCACGCATCCGTCTCTCACGATCGAGCAAGGGGGGCTCTGATAAGCCACGGAGGGTTTCGGTCAGCGAACGGTGGCGCCGTTTCATTCCCCTTGTCGCTCTCGGGTCCGTCTTAGCCTTTGTTGCTGGGATGGCCTTAGTCATCCTCTGGTACTCACCTCAGGAGCTGTCTGTAGGGCTCGCCCTGGCAGCCACACCTTGCCCAACACCAACAGTGACATCGCTGTCAGCGTCACCATCCGCCACAGCGACGTCAACCATGACGCCCACGGGAACCGCCACACCAACCAGAACCCGGACGCCAACCCCTACACCGACACCAACACAAACCTCGACGCCAACACCGACACCGAATCCCTCGGACACCCCAACGCCACAGCCCACTGCAACGCCTCGGGTCACCGAACCGCCCCCATCCCCCACACCGGAGGACCTGTCACCGGCGAACTCGTCCCTCGGGGGCAACGTTCGATGGATCGACGTAGACCTGAGCCGCCAGACGCTCACAGCCTATGCGGGTCGGACCCCGGTGCGCTCCACCCTGGTCTCAACAGGATTGCCTGGAACGCCCACACCGGTTGGGAAATACCACATCTACGTCAAGTTCATCCGGGACGATATGAGCGGGCCTGACTATTACCTGCCCGACGTACCTTACACGATGTACTTTTACCGGGGCTACGGCATCCACGGTACGTACTGGCACAGTAATTTCGGCCATCCTATGAGTCACGGTTGTATCAATCTGCCCACCGAAGAGGCCCAATGGCTCTTCCACTGGGCTTCAGTGGGCACTCTGGTCTACATCCACTGGTGAAATCGTCGTCAAGGTTGTTCAGCGCTTCGGCGCGGGCTTACAGCAGGGCCTCGGCGCTCAGTCCGTTATCTCGTAGCTGTACGAAGCCAACTCTGTCGTAACCGGTGCAAGGCCGGATACCGTGATGACCGCCCGATCCGCCTCCTCACTTAGGGGGACAGTCCACGTACCCGTCTGATCTTGGTTGAGTACCAGGTGCTCGACCGTCGTTTCGCGGCCAAAGAGAACCATCTGCACCAGCCAGCGCGGAGAGAGGACGTTGGCATGGCGAATGAAGCCTGCCGACTCCCATCCTCCCTGGTCCGTCTCGAAATCGCTCGAATAGCCGATCTCTGGGATACTCACATCATCCAAGACGAGGCCAGGACGGTTGACAGCGTCATCAGTGATGTACTCGAAGCGAAGAAGAATCTGTTGACCAACGTAATCGGAGAGATCAACCTCCTCCTTGATCCACTTAGGGGTCTCCCCACCGCCGCTATGCCCCGTGTAGCTCCAACCAAACGAGTTGCCGTTAGGATTGGTGTTCACGCCGGAGGGCGTCTTGAGGATATCCCAGGTCTTTCCCCCGTCTTCACTGGCCTCCACGTAAGCATAGTCCCAATCCTCCTCAATGTCATACCACGTCCAATAGGACAGCGTGGCCTGACTGACGTCAGAGAGATCGAAGGATTGTGTCAGAGACATATCGGAGTCGTCACCCCGATTCGACCAGTAGATGTACTGTCCGCTCTGGGCCGTCGTGTCGACCAAGCCCACCTGTGTGGAGCCGGTGAACGTAAAAGTCAAGGGCCGTTCGCCCTGCAACTCGATGTAGTCGGTGCCGTGCTGATGAACGGTCGCCTCCTCCGAGACAGGATAGGCGTTCTGGAAATAGGTCGTCTCGATATCGACGCCAGGAGGATCGATATCCTCGTAGCCATAGCGACCATCAGCGAGCGTGGGATCGTCAAGGAGATTAGCGATGATCCAATCACCAAACAGGGCTTCGTAGCTCAGATCACTCCCCTGGCTTTCGAGCACGTCCTCCACGCTGGTGAAGGCGTTCTCCTCGTGAGCTACCAAGGCCTTGGTCGCATCGGAGCCGAAACGATCCAGGAAATACGACGTGAAGAGGTAAGCACCTCCGTAGTTAGGACCGGCAGAACCGGGTCCCGAAGGCCACGTGTTCAGTTGAGTATCCGGTGCCTCGGTGAAGAGATAGTCGGTCCCTCCAACGTCGAAGCCATTCAGGTAAGTCGCGAGTTCGGAAAAGCCCTCATTCAACCAGGTCTCCTCGTTACGGTCATTATACCAATGGATCATATGCTGGAACTCGTGCGCCAACACGCCGTTGTAGAAGGCACTGTTGGGTGACACGTTGTCGATGTTGATGTAGAACATCTCCATCTCATTGGAATCCTCTCGAACCTGAGAGACGAACTCATCGGCGCTGGAGTAGTAGCCAGCGACGGAGTTCCCCAGATTCGTAGCGTGAAGGATGCTTAAATGGGGATCGTTGTCCACTCCCGGATTCCACTCGGAGCCGAAGAAAGCTCGATTGGTGACATACGACTGCTCCTCGAAGAGATCTGCCGCGGCCTCCAACTCATCTTGATCGACACGTTCACCCTCCTCGACCCACATATAGACATGCTCAGTCTTATACTGCAAGGTGGCATAGAGGTCGAACTGCTCCTCTGTGTCTACATTGGAGGCGTGAAAGAGGCGACGCGTGCCAACCTCGTAGTCGGGAGAGCCACCTTCGTTGGTCGTGCGGGGCGTGTCAGGCGGCAGGCCGCGCAGTCGCACCGCCAACTCGTGGAGGTCGCGGACCGGAACGACGGTGTCCTCCAGTAGTGCCTCGGTCTCTTTTCCGATATCACCCGGTGGATCTCGCTTGACCTCAGGCGTGGGAGCGGGTGTCCGTGTGTGGGGCAAGGAAGGGACTGTCACCTCAAAGTCAGGGCGCTCCGGGAAGTCCCCCGGGCTATTCAAGACAAGCAAGCCTCCTGTACAACAGCAACAAGCTACAGCCAATACCAGAACCACAACGGCCACCACGATAAGAAGATGAGAAGTTTCCATCTGTCACCCCTATATAGTCTTGATAAACGCCTACTTTTTCTTCAGTTAGATCGTATTATAACATCAAGTCAGGTGTGGGGGAAGGTCAAGCCCTGTGAGCGAGGCTCGCGCTTCTTGTCGTGTTCCGGCCCACAGAGTATAATCGTAGAGCAAGCTAGGTCCCGGAGGGACCGTGACTTTGGCCGATGAAGCACAGCTTAGACCCAGATGAGGTTGTCTCAGAAATCCCAGGAGGAGAAATGAATCAAGGACTCCTATCGCGTGTGCTGGATCTCCCTTTGGTCTCTCGGGTGCGACGCAATCATGCGCTTGAGCACGCGACTATGCAAGTACTGACGGAGACCCATAGCACGGCGCGGTTGATGGGCCGTTCATCATTCTGGGGATTCATCATCTATGGGGATGTCGAGACAGAGGAGCTACTTAACGCGGCCCGGGAGGGGCTACAACGGTTGAAGGATGGTCAGCGAACGATGGCTATCCACCCCAACTGCGGTTCTAACTACGTCGTCGCCGGTGCTATTGCCGGCCTGGGTGCCTTCCTGGCCATGGGAGGCTTCGTTCAGGATAAGGAAGAGGGTTTCCTGGATCGCCTCGCCCGTCTCCCGCTGGCCTGTGCCATTGGAACGCTGGGGGTCATTCTTTCCAGACCTCTAGGAAGCGCGTTCCAGGCCTACGTCACCACGGAGGCCAACGTCGGTGATCTGTACATCGTGGGAGCCACGAAGAGCGAACGAGCGGGCGCACCCGTTCACTTCGTACAGACCAAGGGTTAGTCTACACCATTGAGATGTGCTAGACGCCCGAGCTGACTGTCCGAGAGTGTTGCAAGGCGACCTTTCAAGCCAAGGGTAAGATGACCAAGCCAACGCCCACCTTCTACGTGCTGCACGGCGAGGACGAGTTCACACGCTCCGAGACCCTGGCCGATTTCAAGCGCAGACTTGGCCCGCCGGATACCGTGGATTTGAATACAACGGTCCTGGACGGGAAGAGGTTGACGTTGGGCGAGCTACATCACGCCTGCGACGCCGTGCCATTCCTGGCGGATAAGCGATTGGTCATCGTCACTGGGTTGCTGTCCAGGTTGAGCCCGCGAAGAAAGAAGACCCTTTCCGAAGCCAAGCAGAAACTCCTCAATGACCTAGCCGACTATCTTCCTCATCTGCCGCCAACGACGCGCCTCGTCCTGGTCGAAGATCGGTCCCTACCATCCAAGCATCCTATTCTCAAACTGGCCAGACAGGAGGAGCGAGGTTACGTCAAGCGGTTTGATCGACCGGATGCCCGGGACCTTCCTCAGTGGATCAAGAGGCGAGTCCAGGCACATGGGGGAGACATCGAACCTCGCGCTGCACATCGCCTGGCCGCCATCGTCGGCGCTGACCTGCGTCTGCTCGACCAAGAAATTGTCAAACTGGTCACCTATAAGGATGAAGAGGGACCTATCAATGAGAGCGACGTTGAGAAGCTTGTGCCGTATTCCCAAGACGCCGTCATCTTTGACCTGGTTGATGCCTTGGGGCATCGCGACGGAAGCACAGCCGCAGACACACTGCATCGCCTGATCAGCGAAGGGGAGCACCCTTTGAGGCTACTAGGGATGATCATTCGACAGTTTCGGCTTCTCATCCAGGTGAAGACGCTGAAAGACAAGGGAGCCTTGCCGCGAGACATCTCCAAGACGCTAGGCATCCACCCCTTTCCAGCTCGCAAGCTTCACCGTCAAGCGACCCATTTCACCCCTGCGCAGCTTGAGAAGGTCTATCGCTACCTATCAGAGACCGACTTAGCTATCAAGACCGGCAAGATGGATGCCGAATTGGCCCTTGATCTTCTGGTGGCTGGCTTAGCCACAACAGAGCGCTAGAGACGGTTTGAGGATGGCATTTTGCTAGGCGTGACGTGGCATGCTATAATCGAGGCCAAGGTGAAGTTGCTCACAGGAGGAACTTATGGTTGAGAGAAGACTAATACTCCGTGATCGGATCATTGGCGTGCTCTTGCGCCACACACGAAAGCAGAATGGGCGAACGAAGGCCGAGTGCGCCGACGCTTTGGGGGTCTCTACCGGCACCCTCGATGCCTATGAGGAAGGCCGCGAGTCCATCTCGCTGCCAGAGCTGGAGGTGCTGGGCTACGTATTAGACACGCCGATCAGCCGTCTCTTGGATCATGAGGCGGAGGTGCAGACAGAAGCAGACGATCCAGATTTTGAGGCGACCATAGGCCTACGGCACCGTATCATTGGAGCGCTGCTGCGTCAAGCACGAACAGAAGCGGGGCTGACACAGGAGGATCTGGCCGAGGTACTCAATTGCTCACCTGATTGCATTGCTGAGTACGAGCATAGCGAACAATCAGTTCCCGTTGCCGAGTTGGAGCTGCTGGCGCAACACCTGGATTTGCCCTTTAAGCACTTCCTTGACGGAGACCGAGGGCCTGTCGGGACATGGCACCGGCAAGAGGAGATCGATCGCGACTTCCACGAGCTCCCTATTCCCGTACAGAGGTTTGTCACCAAGCCAATCAACATTAAGTACCTTGAGTTGGCTATGAAGCTATCCAAGATGCCCGCAAGCAAGCTGCGGGCGATTGCAGAGGGGCTTCTGGAGATCACCTATTAGCTAGCATCGGCCCCGGCGTTCTACACGTCGCCCCTGAGTGGGCGACGGCCGATTCGATGCCCAGTGCAACGCACCCGATCACCTCTAGGGTGCATCAAACCCGCGGATTGGAGGCGCGAAGATGAATGAGATGATGAGTGCACAGGACATGAAGGAAGAAGGTTTGCGGTTGTTCCAGGAGGGCCTCTACCCTGAAGCTGCTGAGAAGTTCGAGCAAGCTCGTCAAACGTTCGAGTCTGAGGGAGACGTGGTCGAAGCTGCCGAGATGCTCAACAACCTGGGTATCGTCTACCGTATGCGGCGTGAATGGGACAAGGCCATCGACGCTTTGGAACGCGCTCAATCCGCCTTTTCGCAGCTGAGCGACCGCAGCCGGGAAGCCCAAGTCCTCGGCAATCTGGGAGGTCTCTACGCAAGCCAAGGACAGCGGGAAAAGGCAAGAGCGTCTTTGCGCGAGTCAGCCAACATCTTCGCCGATCTGGGCGACGAACAACGAGAGGGAGAGACGCTGCTTGCTCTGGGGGTCCAACAGTGGAAAGCAGGGGACCGCCAGACTGGTCTAGCGACCTATCAGGCCGGCCTTAAGACACTAGAGAGACCCTCGGCCGGTCAGAAGGCCTTGCGCGGGCTGCTCGATCTGCGCAACAGGTTGCTCGGCAGCAGCTAGGCAGCACCACCCGATGTAACCTAACGGCGAACCGCTAGCTTCGGGCCGCCTTCGCCTGTCTGTGCGAACTGTCGGCCCGGCTTTGGCACCGAAGGGCAGTGAGACCTCTGTCTCACTGCCCTCGCAGCAATTGAGTTCCCGAGGAACAGAGCCCGCAGATCAGCTCCTCAACGTCGCGCCAAGCCCCTCCTCCAGATGCTGAACGATGGTTGAGCGGATCTCTGCAACCTCGTGGTCGGTCAGTGTACGATCCGCCGCCTGATACGTGAGCCGATAAGCCAAGCTCTTTTTGTCGGCCCCCACTTGAGCCCCTCGGTAGACGTCGAACAAGGCGACCGAGCGCAAGAGCGCGCCTCCAGATTGCACAATGAGGTCACGGACGCGACTAGCCGGAGTCTCCTGGTCGACCACCACAGCCAGGTCCTCGTAGACAGGCGGATGGGTGGAGAGAGGCGTCATCTCTCTTGGAGCCCCCCAATGCTCCAAGAGCGCGTCCAGCTCGCATTGTAGTGCGCAGACAGGCTGCTCAGGCAGTCCGAATACCTCGCGGGCCAGCGGATGGACCTCGCCCATCACGCCCACGTCTTGACCGTTGACGCGCACGCGAGCGCAACGACCGGGGTGGAAGGCCGCCTGTTCAGCGGGTTCGAACCTGCCTTCCAGCCCTAATCGGGAAACTAGGGCCTCAACGATACCCTTCAGATCGAAGAAGTCCATCCAGGTACGATCTTGATGATCCAGCCAGGACCGCTCCTCGCGGGGGCCCGTGATGACGACACCCAGCCGCCGAGGCTCCTCAGGCAACATCTCTCCTTCGACAGGCTTATAGACCCGGCCAATCTCGAAGACCGCCACCCGGTCGACAAAGCGCAAATTTCTTCGAGTCACGTCGAGGAGGGAAGGCAGTAGCGTCTGACGGAGGGTATCCTGCTCCGACGAGAGTGGATTGCGCAGTTGGAGGTAGTCCTCAGGATCTGGCATAGGCTCGCCAGGGCGAAGCTTAGCCTCGTCCTCAAGACTGACAAGCGAATACGTGATCACCTCATCCAGGCCACAGCCTGTCAGCACATCTCGGACACGCTCTGCGCCCTCCAGGCGCACGTTCTCCCGCTGTGGGGGAAGCTCATCTCGCATGAGGGTCACGGGAAAGCGATCATATCCCCAGATGCGCCCGACCTCCTCAACGAGATCGATCGGCCGGGTGACGTCCCGACGGTGCGATGGCACCGTCACCTCAAGCGACTCCTCCTCCCGACGCTCACTGATCTGGAAAGCCAGCGATCTGAGGATACGCTCGACCTCTTCCCGCGGTACTTCAACGCCCAGAATGCGCGCCACGTAGTCTGGATCAAAGTCGATCACACGCTCCGGCTTTCGCCCCGGATAGAGGTCTCCGATGGTGGGCGCCACCGAACCGCCTGCCAGCTCGGCCATCAAATGAGCCGCCCGTGCGACCGCTTTCGCCGTCAAGTCTGGATCCACCCGACGACCAAAGCGCTGGCTCGATTCGGTGGTCAGCCCCAGCTCTCGGGAGGTGCGGCGGACATTGAGGTAGTCGAAGTTGGCCGACTCCAGGAGGACATTCGATGTCTCCTCAGAGACCTCGCTCTCCTCTCCTCCCATCACGCCAGCAACCGCAACCGGCCCGCCGCCATCCGTGATTAACAGCATATCCTCGTCGAAGGTGCGCATTTGACCATCAAGGGTTTTCATCTGTTCCCCAGGCTCGGCTCGACGGACGATGATGGCCGGTCTTTCCTCTCCTGGTCTCGGCGTCAGCAACGCATAGTCGAAGGCGTGAAGCGGCTGGCCCAACTCCAGCATGACATAGTTGGTCACGTCGACGATGTTATTGATCGGACGCACGCCAGCCCGCCGCAAGCGCATCTGCATCCAGAAAGGCGACGGTCTAACCTCCACGTCGGCAATGAAAGCGGCTGAGTAGCGAGGGCAGAGATCAGGATCAGCAATGTCCAAAAACAGGAAAGCTGGATTGGGTACCAGCTCGGCAGGATGACGATCCATAACTTCAAGCGCATCTCGTTGGAGTGGGACATCCAGCAGCGCCGCTGCCTCCCGGGCGATGCCAATCACCGAGTTCAGATGGGCAAAAGGGCCCTTGATGTCGAACGTCAGAATCGCATCGCCCATGTACTCCACCAAGGGCGTGCCGACCGGAGCATCGTCTGGCAGATAGAGGATGTCGACCTGCTCGTCGGAAAGCCCCAACTCTTTTTCCGAGCAGACCATCGCTCGCGAAGAGATACCCCGGATAGTGACCTCTCGCAGCGTCATCGTACTTCTGCCCTCCGCGTGCCCATCATAGAGGCGAGAGCCCTCCATAGCGAAGGCGACCTTCAAATGGAGATCGCTCTCCTCCTCGTGCTCCAGCAAGCTGGGAGCACCGGTGACCACTAACTCAGTCTCGCCACCCCCGTAGTCGACTTCGACGAGGACCAGCCGGTCAGCATTGGGATGGGGCTGCACAGCCAGGACCTCCCCAACGACGATCCTCTCCGGATCCCAGGGTAGGTCAGCTTGCGGCAAGCCGAGGTAGTCAATCGTCTCCACCTCGAGACCGGCCAAGGTCAGACGTTCGGCCAACGCCTCGGCCGGGATATCGATATCGACGTACTCTTTCAGCCAGCTTACAGGTACTTGCATTGCTCATCTCCTCACATAACTAAGTGATCAAAAGCGCTCGTTGCATCATCCTCTAGATCGACGTTTCCAAGGACCAAAATAAGGAATCTTCGTGCTCCTACTCAAAGAATCGCCCACGTCAGCCGGGCTAGTCACAGGTACCCGCCCTTCTTTCTCCGTATACACCCTACCTGGACAGCGCACGGGGTGGACACGGAAGTCTCCTCCCAATGGTAACGCGTATGGGTGCTGTAGACCTGATCCGCCGAGTCCATCCCCGCAGCGTGGCAGCATGTTGCTCACGGCCACCACCTGACGGTCCTCCGGACTGCTGTCCACAAACTCGAGGGGATAGCGCGCTGCTACCTGCCCCATGACCCGACGCATCTCCACAGCCACGAAGAGCAGAGCGACCACCCAGGGGGCCGCAGCCAGATACCACCGCCGGTTTTTACTCAATAGCTTGCTACCGTCTGTCATCGGATATGTGTTCATCCACTTACCCGGCTTTCGTGTCGCGCTGGCTTTCCCACCAGGCTGCTACTGACCCACCCACGAACGTCGCAATCGTCACCGCAAGCCCCACATAGAAGACCCGAGGCGCGAAGCGGAAGACGACCCTGTGGGACCCTCGTGGTACAAAGACACCACGCAGCGCATGGTTCACGCGCACCAACTGTGCCGGAGATCCGTCCACGGAGACGTGCCAACCAGGGTAGTAGGTATCACTCAGAACCATAAGCCCTGGGGCAGCCATCTCGGCTTTCACTTCCACGCTATGAGGCTGATAGTGGGTGACATGAGCGACTGAAGTAGAGCGAAGCGGAGCGTCATCCAGCGCGGCCGCTGCTTCATTCGACAGCGGCTCCTCCAAGAGAGCCGTCGTCCAAGGATTGACGTCAAAGGAAACCAACCGATCCAAAGCTCTCTGAGCCGAGACGACCTCGGTGTCGTGCACCACGTAGGCCCGTGGCAGGACGTTAGGGTTCTCGTAGATCCACACCCCCTGACGAATATCAGCCAACTGGAGCTGGGTGCTGTAGGCGGTGAACGCAGGCTCTCCTCCAGCTTCGCCGACGCGCAGCCCCACACCCTCTTCTCGCTCAGGAATCTTCAGGCTCCACACGAACTCCTGACCAGCTGAATCGGCCACAGGGGCGAAGAAGAAGGAGTAGGCACCATTTTGCGGCAGGTCCTCGCGGGCCACCGTGATGTCGGCCACCAAGCGCCCGCCCGCTTGCTCCTGCCAAAGAAGAAACCGCACTGAGTCTGGTGGAGCATCCTCCGTAAGCGCGAACGGGACGTCCACCCGGTTGAGACCTGGGTGACGGGCATCGAAGCGCGCCGTAAGGCGCTCCCCGGGCATCAAAGGCAGTCCCGCACTCTCGGTCGGCTCACGTTTGACCTCGACTGAGGTCAACTGTCCGTCCAGCGGATGGGTCGACAGGACATACTTGACGTTCAGCAAGCTGAAGAGCGGATCGAAGTTACTGTTGACCAACATGTTCCTGTTGGGCCGCATCCACCAGACAGCGACCTCGTCATCGATGGCCTTGACGAGCTCCCGATATCGTTCTACCATCAGCGATGAATACCCTCCTGTCTCCGATAGGCCGAAGACAGAGAGGACGTTCGGGCCGAAGATCACCCTGTCTGTCTGTAGAGGTAAGACACGGAACGGGGTCGCTTCTTCCCTGAGCAGGCCAGTCACCTCGTTCTCCGGATAGAGGATCTCCAGCGAATTGACTGGATTGAAGGGCATTCCCCACCAGAAAAGGTCCACCACCAGAAGACCGATCAGAAGCGTCGCCGTCAAGTTTGGCCTCCAACGCATCAACAACAGACAAGCGACGCTGGCGCCCCAGATCAGCGCGGTGCGCCATACAGAGGGGAGGATATCGGGCCAACGAGCCGTGACCTCCGCCCATCGGCTCAAAGCAACCAGCGCCGTAAAGCCGACAAGGAGCGCCAAAGCGGTAGCCAGCGCCTCCCAGAGGACATCCTGTCCTTGACGTATCGCGCGCAGTAGAGCATCCAGCCCCAAGGCGGCGGCAACACCGCCGAAAAAAGGGACGTACGCCGACAGGCTGATCAGCCGAAAATAGCGAATCGGAGGCAGCCAAGCTAACAGATAGGCCAGCGGACTGCCGAGAGCGAGGAGTAGAACGATGACTTGCATAACGGGGAAGAACTCCCCGAGGAAGAAGCTTCCCGGAGAGCCCTTCCTAGAGGCGTGCTTCCTCCCGGACCGACGCCCCCAAACGATCGCAGCCAGCGCCAGGGGGAGGGCGAACGCTCCATAGTAGACGGTCACCTCGGCGTAGTTCTTCGCGCCCCAGTAGGGCGCACGAACCGGGTTGCCGAAGAAGTCTGGCATCCATAGGGTGATGACGTGTTGCAGCGGCCACCCCCCAGCCAGGAACCTCGACACGTCCATAACCCCTCGATGACTGAATTGAGCAAGTTGATAGGTGGGCAGCAGCTGGACCGCTCCCACGCCAACCCCGACCGATCCGACCAGGGATGCCATCATCAGAGGCCGCCACACCAGGCGACGCCGCTTCCAGGAAGCCGAGATGGCTCCGAAGAGAGCATACGCCGCCAGAGCCAGCCCGTTTCCGAGGGCGAATTGGGTGTGCCCACCCAGAATAGAGAGTCCGTACAGGCCGCCGGCCACAAGGCCAGGCCAGAGGCGACGGCGACGCAGCGCCAGTTCATAGAAGAGGAAGACAGCGGGCAACCAAGCCAGGGTGCTGAGTCGATGCGGGTTCTCGAGCCAGACCACGGCGTTGCCGTTCAGCATCCAAGCCACGGCCCCAAAGAACGCGGCGTGACGTTGAAGGCCCACGACGCGCAAAAAGGCGAATAAGGCGACGCCCGTCAGCGCGAGGTGGAACCAAGCCAGCACGGGCAAGGCCCTGGCAGCGGATAAGACGATGGCTGCCAAGGCGTTGGGAGGATAAAACGTTTGAGCAGCTGTGTCGCCTATGACGGGATGCCCACTGAAGATATAGGGATTCCAGAGAGGGTAGATTCCCCGCTCGAGGGAGGCCGTGAAGAAGTGGCGCCGCGGATAGAATGTGTAGAAGGGATCGCTGAGCAGCAGGTTCTGGGCCTGCTGAGTCACCTGTTTGTGCCAGGGAGCGATTCCTCCCTCCAGCCCTAGAGGCAGCAGCGTGTACCCGGGACGCAGGGCCGGTGCCAGGAAAAGCGTGACCAGCAACACAATACCCAAGGCACAAAGGCTATCACCTCGCTTCACAGCGTCCTCCGTATGACCTAACGGATCCTAGAACTGCCGCAGGAAGCGCAGGTCGTTGCCGTGGAACAGGCGGATGTCGTCGATGCCGTGCTTGAGCATGGCCGGACGCTCGACGCCCGGACCGAAGGCGAAGCCGCTCCACTCATTGGGGTCATAGCCACCGTTCTCCAGCACCACCGGATGCACCATGCCAGCTCCGGCGATCTCCAGCCAGCCGCTGTACTTGCAGACGCGGCACCCTCTTCCCTCGCAGAGGATGCAGTCGATGTCAGCCTCAATGGAGGGCTCGGTGAACGGAAAGTAGGAACCGCGGATGCGAATGCGGCGCTCACCGCCGTAGAACCGCCGGGCGAACTCCTTCAGCGTGCCGATCAGATCGGCCATGGTGATGTTGTGGCCGACGGCCAGTCCCTCCACCTGATAGAACTGGTGCTCGGAGCGAGCTGTCACCTGCTCGTAGCGATAGCATTTGCCCGGCAGAATCACCCGAATGGGATCGGGATGGTACTCGCGCATAGCCCGAATCTGGCCAGGGGAGGTGTGCGTTCGAAGCACCACACCCTCGTCGACCCAGAAGGTGTCCCACATATCGCGGGCCGGATGGTGAGGCGGCATATTCAACAAACCGAAGTTCAGCTCATCGGTCTCCACCTCTGGCGCCTCATACACCTGGAAGCCCATATCCCCGAAGATATCGTAGATGCGGCGCAACGTCTGCGTCGTGATGTGAAGGTGCCCGGGCCCCACAGGTCGCCCGGGAAGGGTGACGTCAATAGCGCTCTCTCCGAGCTCCCGCTCCATCTCCTCCCGCTCCAGCCGCTCGGCCCGGGCCTCGTAGGCCTGCTCCATCGTCTGTTTGGCCTCGTTGGCCGCTCGCCCAAAGGCCGGTCGATCCTCAGGAGGAAGGCTCCCGACCGAGCGCAGCATCTGGGTGAGAGCGCCCTTCTTACCCAAATAGCGTTTATGCCAGGCCTCAAGCTCCTGAGCGTCCTGAACCTCCTGCAGAGAGGAACGAGCTTCTTCCTTAACACGCTTCAACTGATCCAACATACATTCACTCCTCCGTTCAATCACGTCTTATGCAACGGTGGACCTTCCCACCGACTTCCAAGGTTGTGGCTGGACAGGAGACCAGCCACGACGCCTCCAGTCACATCCCTTCCAGCCACAGCTTCGCTATGACAACAAAAAGCTCTCGCCCCAAAGGGACGAGAGCGCAATTCTCCCGCGGTACCACCCTGCTTGACCCTGATCTGGGCCCGCTCCAACCACCAACAGCGCCGTCAGGCGCGATCGGCCGTCCCTATAACGCTGGACCTGCGGAGCGAGCTACTTGCATCTGTGTGCGGGGGTGTCCCGCACCTAGCCGTTCACCCGTCAGCTCAGGAGCGAACTTCAGCAGCATGCTGCCAAGCAGGGCTCCCAGTCTGCGGCCCTGCCTCCCTGGAGGCTTTCCGCTGCCTACTTTTCTCCGTCGCAGCCTTTGCTCATTATCTCGTTGTTTGAAAAGCCGGTTATTCTCGGCAGAACCGCCTACGCTTGGCAGAACCGACTACGCTTGGCAAAACCGATCATGTCCGGCGAAACCGATTATGCCCCAGAAACAGCCCTTTGTCAAGCTGTGTCCCACGCGGGACCTCGCTGGCGCACGACTTCGAAGAGGATAACGGTGGCCGCGACCGCTGCATTAAGGGACTCGACGACCGGACGAATGGGGATCGAGACACGTCCCTGGGCCAGAGAACGAGCGCTCTCTCCAGCACCGTGGGCCTCACTCCCTACGACTAATGCTACCGGTCGCGTCCAATCCACCTCGGTGTAGCGGATGGCGCCAGCGGCAGCGGCCAACCAGACCTGGCACCCGGAGACCACTTCAGCGATAGCATCCCATTCCGCGTCGCGAATGGGAAGCCAGAGGTGAGCCCCCATAGCCGATCGGACGACCTTCGGGTTGCTGAAGTCAACGGTGCCTGGGGCCAGGAGGACTTGCTCCACGCCGGCAGCGAGCGCCGTTCGCAGGAGCGTACCGAGGTTGCCCGGATCGCGAAGGCGATCAGCAATTAACACGAACGTGGCAGGATCCGGCGAAGTAATCTCTGGGAACGGGATCACGGCCAAGATGCCCTGTGGCGTCACCGTGTCTGAACAGTGCTCCATCACCGATTCACTGACCAGGGTGCAAGGAGCGCCGAGCGCGCGAAGCGTCACCAACAAGGCCTTCCCCCGGCCCTCATTGGCGAGCGCCTCCGTGTAGAAGACCAACGTGGGCACGAGGCTGGCACGCACGATCTCCTCAACCAAACGCACACCCTCCAGGACGAGGCGCCGCTCGTCGTGGCGAATGCGCTTCTGGTTCTGGAGCTTGCGGATGTACTTGACGCTATCGTTGGCTGTGCTGGTGATCATCTCGTTGAGAACGCTGCGTCGAGAGGCGCGGTCGTCGACCACGCAGTCTTTCTACGGCGTAGACAAGCCCTCCTACCAGACCCGTTCCAAGGGTGACACCGTTGAGGGCCAGCCCAAGCGCCACCGCGACGCTCTTGTCCGCACCCAGGGGGGTGAAGAGCGCCGTGCTCACAGCCTCTCGCACGCCCCACCCACCAATGGAGGGGATCAGCCCGGAGACGGAGAGAATGGGCGTAGTGGCGAAGAAGTAGCCCAAACCGATGCCAATCCCAACGGCCCGACCACAGAGCCAGTTGATGAGGATGTTGACCAGGTTGAACCCTACCGAAACCAGGAGAGCCCGGGAAACGACCGGCCAACCGCACCCGGTCACCGCAGCGTAGATCTGTGCCAAGGCGCCCTGACCGGAGAGGGAAAGGGGATTCGGCAGCCACCGCGTCACCCGACGGAGCAACCGACCTTCCAGGATCAGCGCCCCCAGGATCAAGCCGACGCCTGTCACGCCGAGGAGGAGGAACACCAGCCAGACCTCCATCTGGGCCGCGACGAAGGGTAGAGCCGCAAGCCCCATGACGAGCAAGACCAGCAGACCCGTCATCCGGTCGAGAAGGACAGTCCCCACGGCAGCCGATGCATCGGTATCATCCGTCAGCTCGACCGCTCGCATCACGTCACCGCCGAATTGGGTGGGCAAGAAGCTGCTGAAGAACTGGCCGACGAAGTAGAGACGAACCAAGCGACCAAAAGGGATCCTCAAATCGAGGCCTTGCAACAGGACGATCCAGCGGCAGGCACGGATCACCAGGCTAATCACAAAGAGCAAAAAGGCTGCCAAGAGGTAGGACAGATCGGCCTGACGGACCACGTCGAGTGTCTCATCGGGGCTGACCACCCTCCAAAAGAGAAAGGCCAGGGCCCCTATGCTGATCACGATACGCAGCACGTTTACCCAACGTTTCTTCATAGGTTCTTCGCGCAGACGCTTTCTGGTCACAGATGTGAGTTGCAGATCCGGGCAAGCCGATCCCCACGAAAATGGGGAGGCCTAGGGCCTCCCCTCCATACAGGGACTGAAGGTTACCTCAGTCCAGCAGCTTTACGCTCCAGTTGTCGTACTCTGGCTTGGACGGTGTGAATCCCTCGTACAGCGTTGATCGGACACCGAAGTATCGATTAGCACCGTAGCTGCCGTCCTTCCACTCACCCAGGTACTTGCCGTTGACGTGAACCTCTATCCAGTCGCCTTCACGGCGAATCTTCCAGTGGTTCCAGGACGCGTCACCACCCTCCCGACGCTCGCCGCAGTAGATATCCTCGACGTCCCGCCAGCCATCGTTAAGCACTCTGGTCCCGGAGTTTGAGTGTTTGACCAATGAGAATTTGCACAGATGCTCGATGTCGTCGATCATCACCCGGACGGCATAGTACTCCGAGAGTGACTCATTCCCGCCAAACAGGATCTGGTAGGTCGCATACCAGCGCGCATCCCACCAGCGTGTGTCCACCTCAAGCTCGTAGTCGTTCGACGGAACAGCTACTCCAGGCCCAAACCGCGCGAACGGCTCGCCGCCGCTGCGCCGCGCGATGAAGTAGCCGTTGCCATCGCGAGGATAGGGAGACCCATCGCCGGGGGTTGGCGGGCTGGAATCAACCTCGTAGAAAGCCCAACGCTCGTCATCAACCAGCGATGGCCATCCGCTGTCTACGTCGCTGAAGTCATCGAAGTAGCTCCAGGCCGTGGTGATCGATCGAGCATCACTCCAAGGGCCATGCCCCCAGCAGTCCAAATCGTCAGCGCGGACGCGATAGTAGAACGTATCGAACTCGTCATTCTCTACCTGCCGTGACGTGCTCGTTGTCAGCCACTGCCTGGTGATGGTGTTGAAGTCCGCATCCTTCGACTCCTGAAGAACGTACCGGTCGACCGCCACGCCCGCCACGCCGACGGACACAGGCGACCAACTGACGGAGTAGACATTGTCATTCTCAGGATCTTCAATGGCGTTCAGGGTCGGGGCGTCAGGCGGAGAAGCCTGCCCCTGCTCCACGTTGCTCCAAGGGCCATCTCCCCAGCGGCTGGCGTTGTCCGCTCGGACGCGGTAGTAGTAGGCGCAGTAGGCATCCTGGATCTGCCGCGACGTCTGCGCGGTATCCCAAGACTGGTCCACGACAGAGAAGTCGGCGAAGCGCGCCTGCTGCAGTGTGTAGTGGTCGATCGGTTTCTCGACCCCTTGCCAGCTTACCCGGTAGGAGCGTCCCGCATCAGGCGCCGGTATAGGATTCAGGTCCGGCGTGGGCGGCCAGTTGCGGAACATAAGGGGCAAGTAGGCGAAATAGGTCTGGTTGTCCAGGGTAACGGTGACGGTATCCACAGGGCCAAAGGTCTCACCGTCGTCACTCGCCCGGGACTGGATCACGTACTGGGTGACGTCAGCCTCAGGCAGGGTCCACTCGTAGGACCACGTCCAGCCGTCCCAGTCCGCTCCAGTGACCTCCGCACTGTACCAGTCTTTGCTCTCTATACTGTCTGCCTCACCGGTCCTCACCTGCACCAGCACCTCAGCAGCGTCTTCGACCTCAGAACCCGCAGCAGATGCAGAAGCGCTCAAAGCCGCGCCCGTCCAGGGCACCGTGGCGGATACCACGTTGCTCCAGCGCGTCGGCGTGACGTCACCGCTGCCATGAATAGCCTGCATGCGATAGTAGTACGTGCCTGCCTCTTGCGATGTCTTGGCGATGAGCTTGCTCATCCCGGCGGGAGCCATGTTGTCTGTCAGAGTATCGAAGTTGGGGTCAGTGGACTCTTGGAGAAGATAGCTGGCCGCCGAAGGCACCTCGTTCCAGCGCACCCAATAGCTCCAGTCGTTGCCAGGAACCTGTTCGAGGCTCAGCGCAACGTCCTCGGTCATATAGGGCACCTCGGCGCCCTCTCTCCAGGCTATACCCTCGATGGTCCGAGTCCCCTTCTCCGAGATATGAGTGTTCTTATTAGGAGAACGGATCTGAGAGTGGAGACGGCCACTGACGACAGTGGTCGACCACGCATCGGTAATGAGCTCCCCAGCACCCGTGACCTGGGCTGTGTTGACCACCTCACCTTCCATCTCGCTGGAGATCTCGGCGCTGAAGGTGATGATGGCGAAATTACCCAGTCCGAAGTTAGAGGACGTCCACGTGACCGTGTCTCCCGTCCACCCATAAGCGCCCTTCCCAGAAAAACCCAGGCTCTCCGTGATCAGCGTCAACCCGGGAGGGAGCGTATCTGTCAGCCAGAGGTGGGACTCAGCAAGATCTGACCCGATGTTGATGGAGTAGGTCAGGGTATCGCCAGGGGCTGCAATGGCTGTGTTGGCCCGCTTATCCACGCTCAACTCGGCCTCGATGGACTCCGGACCCACCTGGGCCCGGGCCTGAAGCCGAACGAGCAGAAACAGACCCGCCATAAGCGAAAGAGCGAAGAGCATCGTCAGAACCACACCGCCGGTATGTCGCCATATGATGCGTGTCTTATCAGTTTTCATAGTCATATTCCTTCTCTCAGGACCTCTCGTCCACTAGTGACCCTATCGATTAGGCTCACGTCTGTGACCTTAGACCGCGTCCAAAAACAGGTCGCGCATTGTGGGCATCGATACTCACTTTCGAAGGTGAAAGGCAGGACACCGTCTGTAGACGCCTCCTCGATCCAACGAGCTGGCTACCTCCCGCCAGCTACAGCGACGACATTCTACTATGGTGCATAGACCTTGTCAATGCCCGATGCCAGGGGCTATTCCAAAGTTACTGCTTCAAGCACCAAGCGATCGCCTACAGCTCCTCCCTCTCGATTGATGACCGGGAGCCGCTCTTTGGTCTGGACGTCATAGAGCCCGACCTCAAGCCAATGAGCGCCGGGCCGTGCGTCCCCGCTCACCGGGAAACGATACACCTGACCAACGACGGCGTCCGGCCTCCAATGCCAGGGGGGTACATCGAAACCGTCATACTGACCCACGATAGCCTTCTGGCCGTCGAGCAGATGAGCGAAGCTGGCCAGCGGTTCGAAGACGGGCCCGTCGACCTGCCAATAGACCGTGAGATGGAGCTCCTGACCGATCGTCAAGCGATCATCGACCAGCTCATAGCCCAGCATGGTGACGCTGCCTCCGAAGCGAGCCGGGAGAGAGATACCACTCCCACCCCCAGGATCGAGGGAGGCGGTCGATTGGTCCGTGAGCCTCGACAGCTCTTGCTCCACCCACGGACCTCCTTCGACCTGGTAGACGCGATAGGCCAAATCACCTGATGAAGGTGTCTGCCCCTCCAGTATCACGACTGCGTCCTCCATCCAGCGCTGGAAGAGCACCTGGTCCGGCTCCGCGAAGCGGGGCAGGAGATAGCGACGCGGACCCTCCGGGGAGGGGAGAATCAGAGCTCGATCGGCGTTGAACCAGAGTGGGTTAAGGGCCTCACGACGGAGGACGCGCTTTCTGAGCAGGAGATGACGATCGTCCGGGAAAGGCTCAGAGATCCAAAGCTCCCCCTCCACGTTGCTCCGATTCAGATCGCGGAACGCCTCGGTCAAGGCAGCCTGGTAGATGGCCTGCACCTCTGGCTGAGCGGGCCAGGTGATGAACAGGCTGCGAAAGGTAGCCACCGCGTTCACGAGTAGGAGCAGCGCCGCCACGAGAGCGGGGCACCAACGCGCCCCTCTCCTCGCCCAGGAGGCGACCCAGCGCCATATAGCCATCGCGCCGATCGCGGGAAAGACGAGCGCCGCCGGCAGGGCCCCGATCCCCCGCACAAAGCTTGGCGCCTCGGGGGTGAGCATAGAGGGCGCCAGCCCCAGCAGCAACCAGGTGATCAGAACGAAGTAGCGCGGCTGCCGCCAGCGGATGACGCTCAACAGGAGCCCCAGCATGGCCGACAGACCCAGCACGGGGCTCAAGACCGGCCGACCCGCGAGGTTATACCGCCAATTGGGGTCGCCCGTCACGGTGAAGAGACCCAGCGACCGGACAGCCTGCCTGGCGAAGGGAAGCAGATCCCCGGCCATCAGTCGATCGATGATCCCGCCCAGCTGATCGAGTCGGGTCTCCGGGACGCCAGGACGGACCTGCATCTCGTAGACGAAGGGCGCGACGACCAGCGCTGCGACGCCGAGCGTCGGGAGAGCGACTCGCCAGAGCCGACGGAGAGATATCTCGCCGAGGAGGCCAAGATAGACCAAGACCATCGGAAGCAAAAGGATAAGGCCTCGAGCAGCTGTAAACGTATACCAGGTCAAGCCCATTAACGCTCCGGCGACGGCCAGCCATCTCCAGCGGGGCTCTCGCCCAGCTCTTTGTAGAGCGCCGTCACCGAGGTTAAGCCCCTTCCAGAGAAAGATGACTGCAGCGGTAAAAACCAGGGGCAGGGTGATGCCGCGTAGAGCCACGCGGCTGAAAAAGACCGGCCACCACGTCACTGCCAGCAGCCCGCTGGTGAAGAGGGCGACGTGGCGACCGAAGAGACGTCGCGTGAGACGGTGCACCACCGGTATGAGCAAGAGACCGGCGAAGCGCGTCACGAGCCGGGCCCCAAAAGGCGTGAAACCCCAGATCGGCATAACGAGAGCCAAGAGATACATATAGAGAGGCTCAGCGCTGTAGCTTATCTTCCAGTGAATGGGTCGCTGCCCTTGGACGATCAACTCACCGAGATCCATCATCCGGAGCTCGTCGTGAGATGGTCCGGGAGGCACCGCGTCGGGAGCGTAAAAGCGGAAGAAGGCAGCGATGAGCAGAATCCCGACCATCAACCAGCGTTCCAGGCGTGGGCTTAGTGGCTTCATGGGGTCCTCACCCGATAGAT
Organism: uncultured Anaerolineales bacterium; assembly: GCA_964514285.1. Classification (GTDB taxonomy): domain Bacteria; phylum Chloroflexota; class Anaerolineae; order B4-G1; family B4-G1; genus SKLM01. The sequence goes on from CAZEQC010000002.1 coordinate 104,967, forward strand.
AAACACGCTGTAGCCCACTCGATGATCTGGCGGGCGCTGCCGGAACCAGGCGTAGAGATCACGATCGGGAAGCACTGCTCCCACCAGATTGGTCACGCTGATGGCGTAGACGCCAGGCTCCGGTTGACGGGGGTTGAAGGGGGGATCTTGCCACATCGTGAACCCGTGGGGGACGCCGACCAACAACTGATGGTCGACATCGTAGGCCTCTGGAGGAGCGCTCCCGAACCAACTTAACTTCACCTCGTCAACGCTCTCCTGCTCCATCCACCTCCGCAAGGCCTTCAGATCCTGCCCCCAGTCGATATTCGAATCGACGAGGATACGCCAACCGTTCTCCGGCCCCCCCCCAAAAGGATTGAAGTAGGCCAGGAAATGAGGATAGATCACAATCGTGCTGACCGTCAGCCAGGCCACCAGGAGGAGAGGGATGACGTGGCGTGCCTGCATCCACAAAGGGCACTGGGCTGACGAGCGAAAGGGACGACAGCGCGCAAGACGCCCTATGTGCACAGCTAGGAACGGCAAGATAGGCAGCAGGTGGCGATAACCCAAATTGAGGCTGGCCGTCGTGAGGGCGAGGAAATACGCCAGCGGCGGAATAGAGATGAACAGGTCATCGCCGCTTGGCTGCTGCAGCATCATCAGGCTCGCGATCACCAGCCCCAGCAGGGTGGGCAGAGGGGTCTTGACCGCGAAAGCCACCGGGAAGTAGTACCACCAGCCCTGAGTGCTGATCTGACCGAGGAGATAGGCCGGACGCCCGCCGGCGGCGAAATCGAGGATGGCCTGGACGCCCCGCACGTAGGGCGGCGCAGGCACCAAGACGTTCAGCCCCTCCACAGGTCCCACTTGGAAGAGGTAGCTGGCCCAGACGACGAGGAGCGCCACAGCTGCCACCACCGCGATAAGCCCAACGCGACGCACCAACCGCTGCCACTGGCTTCCACCATCGCGTATACCGTCCAGCAAGAAGGTAAGAGCGAGGATCGGCCCAAAGATCAAGGCCGAGAGTTTGGCGGCGAAGGCGAGGCCAAGCGCCAAGCCAGCAGCCAAGACACGCACCGGGGAACGCTTTTGCGACAGCCGCCAGAAAGCATAGGCAGCCAGAGCGATGAAGAACGTCCCGCCAAGATCTGTCGTGGACAGTCTCTCGTGAGCCAGAATGTTGGGATCCAGGGCAGAGAAGGCAGCCGCCAGCAGCCCACCCCCAGGGCCGAAACGGGCGCTGCCCCAGCGGAAAACCAGGGACGTCAGCAGCAAGCCCAAGCCTATAACGGGCAAGCGGGAAAGGAAGACGATGCAGTCCGGACGTTGGTTGACGCGCCAGAGAAAGGCATCGGCGAAATGGTACCATTCTGCAGCCTCCCACCACTGATCCAGCGGCAGGCGCAGATCGAGCAACCCGTGAGCCGGCAAGGCGCTTAGTACGTTGACCAGCGGGGGATGCTCGATGCTCAATCGCGGATCGCCGGTCCCAAGATAGGCTGCTCCCCGAGCGATATGGTTCTGCTCATCCATCGTCGGGGATTTCTGCACAGCGCTGGTGATGGCGAGAGCAAAGGTCAGCAACAGGAGACCGACCAGCAACCAGGGAAAGAGGTTCTGACGAGAAAGGGGGTTAGCGCTCATTCATTCTCTCACTGGGAGATCGAGCTGTAGATAGTCCGTGTCCAAAACGGGCAGACGGTTACCGGTTGACTGCTCATAGATACCAACATGTACGGTGAAATCGTCGATATGAGAGACATCGGGAGGCGTCAGGATGTGTTTCTGGATCACGATATCGTTGGCCTGCCAGCGCGTCGAGGGGCTGGCCAAGCCGTCATCTTGTGCAACCACTTCGCCTGAGGCCCGTACCAGGTGTGCAAAAACCTTGACTTGAGCCGAGGGTGGTTCCTCGACGCGCCAGCAGGTCAGCAACGTGAGCGGTTCATCAAGACGCGTCCGATCAAGGACTCGATACCCAAGGAACGTCAGACGTCCACCAAATGAAACAGGCAGCTGCACCAAGGTCCCGTCAGGCTCATTCACCGTTCTGTTCAGCCGCGTTGGGGCTTGGCGCAGGCCTTGATGGTTCAGAAGACGGTAGGTGGTGAAGGAGAGGGCGTGAGTCTCTCGCGCGCCCCAGTCCAATAGCTCTCCTCGCAGATCCTCGTCTAAGGGAACAACCTGGGGAATCAGGATCCAGCTGCCAGCCGACGGAGACGAGGGCACTAGAAGCGTCTCCCGGGTATCGCAAAGTCGCACATCCGCAACGTCACCACTAGAAACCAGCTCTAGTGTCGGCGCATCCATAGTGTGCACCGACAGCCCGGACACCGTAACGGCCGCATCGGCCGGCAGTCTCTCCAGCCGCTCGCCCACGGCGGTTAGGTCAGCCTGGTAGTCGAAACGCACAACCTCGTGCCGTGGCCAGCGAACGAAGTAATCGCGCGCTGTCAAAGCAGTCCCGGGGACGAGGGCCAGGACAACCAACACCGAAGGAAGGATGGATGCAGCTTGACCTATGGAGGCGCTGAGGCTCGACAGCCGAGACCCGGCCCAACGCTCCAGCTCGACGAGCGCAAGAGCAGGGAACACAAAGGCCACGACCAGCCCGAGGCTGTTGCGGATGGAACTCGGGGCCCGAGACGTGATTACGCTAGGGCCAAGAGAACCGACTAACCAGGCAAGCAGAAACCCAAAGCGGGGATCCCGCCAGCGCCAAAGGGCGATGCCTAAGCCCGCAAGGAAAAGACCTGCCCCAATGGGCTCTGCGAAAACGGGGCGACCGGGTAGATTGTAGCGCGGCCACGGGTCGCCGGAAAAGGTGAAGAACTTCAGATTGGCGATCAGATTCTGCCAGACCAGAGATAGATCACCGGCGAGCAGTCGATCTAAGGGCTGACGCACCTCCGCGACGCGGCTCTCGGCCCCAGGGTGAGCGGCCAACCAGAGCAGCAAGGGCGCGGCTACGAAAGCGGCGACGAAGAAGATCGCAAGAATCTCGGACCAAGCCACGGATACACGGGGGCGGACAAGCTTTGCATGGGCAACTACGGCGACCAGAATGAACGGCAACATTCGGGCAGCCGTATAGGTGTAGAAGGAGAGACCGAAAAGAAAGCCCGCTGCCAGGACGTCACCTGAACCACCCCGTGATAGGCGAGCGTTTCGCTCCGGCGGCCGGAGGATCACGCGCATAAGAGAATGAGCACCGAGAGCGGCCAAGAAGGGTAGCTGGATGGCCCGATAGGCGACGCGGGCGTAGAAGAGGGGCCAGAAACTGACGGCCACCCAAGCGCTGGTGAGCAGAGCCACCCGAACGCCAAAGAGGTATCGAACGAGTGCGTAGGTTGCGGCGAGACCCAGGAGCCCGAAGGCGACCGAGGGCCACCGCAGCCCCAACCAGTGATCCCCAAAAAGGGCCACCGTAGCAGCTTGTGCATACTGATAGAGCGGCTCATGGCCATAGGCGGCTGTGAAATAGATAGCGTGATTCCCATCGAGGATGTCCCGGGCAATAACCCAATTTGCCACCTCGTCGTGGGAGAGTCCGGGCGGCACGTCACCCAAACCCGAGAGCCGGAGTCCCGCCGCCACGAGGAGGACAAGCGTCAAGGCGATCCACTCCCTCTGCCTACTCATCGTGCCCCACGACCCGCACTCTGGTCAGAAGCGTCCGGTTACCCAGCTGGCGACCGTCCTCAGCCAGGATCTTGAGACGGCCATCCCCCGGCACGTGGAGCCCCAACTCCACGTCGTAGAAGTCCGGCGGTGTCGCCTCGGCCAGTCTCAGGTCCCGAACCTCTCGAACCAAAGCGCCCTTGGACCAGTCGCTCGTGCGGGCACCCTCGTCGGTGAGAGGGCTGTCGCTGTTGGCCCAGATCTGGTTCTCCTCGCCGAGGATGTGGGCGAAGACGTGGGTGTTGGCCTCCATCGAGGCCAGGGCCTTCCAGTAAAGCGTGAGACGGACCGTCTGTCCCGGCTGCGCCACCCGTGGCTCAATCGCATATCCTATCAGCGCTATCTGGCCCCCGAAGTTGATCTCCAGGGGATTGGGGACCTCACCAGGCCGAGGTTCGATCTCGATGCGAGCAAGCTGGACCGCATCCTGACCCTCAACAGTGGAGAGGCGAGGGCCGTCGGGCCGATAGAGGCCCACCTGTACGTAGCCTTGGTCCGGCGCGTAGGCCGTCTCTGAGATCTGGACTCGGTACATATCGGCGAAGACGATGCCCGGGTCCCAGACTGTCGTTGGGTAGCGGCCCAGGCCAGGATAGGTGTCTCGTTGGGCGATCATGACCCCGGTATCGCTCATCAGGTGAACAAAGACAGCGTGCTCCTGCGCCGTGCGAGCCAGAGGCTGCCAGTAGAGGGTGACCTCCACAGCATCGCCGGGTTCAGCCGTTGTCGGCGCGACACGATAGCCAAGCAAGCGAGCAACGCCGCCGAAATTGACATCGATCGGGTTTGGAAGGCTCTCAAGCTCAGCTGGGCTGAGAGGCTGAGGAACGGCAAACGCCGGCACCAGCACACCGACGAGGGCGTAGATGGCCAAGACGATCATCAATCCGATCACGGCTGCGCCAGGGATCCAGCGCAAATGGTCAGGAACATATCGACCCAGCCCCCCCACCAGCAGCACCCCAAAGGCCGGCAGAGCGGGAAACAGGAAGCGTCCCATCGCTCCAGCCGGCTGGACAAGCATGTAATAGAACACGATAGCGAGAAAGACGAGCGTGGCCGTCGTCAAGGGCAACAGGCTGAGCTCCGAAGCGAAACGCTGTTTGCGGGCCAGTACGTGACCGACAAGAGCGATCAGACAGAAGGCGAGGAGCCCGCGGTAGATGGGCCGCGGCATTGGCACCTGACCGTACCCAAAACGGCCCCACAGGCTGCTCCAGAGATAGGGTAGTTTCTGCCCGATGACCCACCAGTGGCCTACGGCCGAGCGCCCGGCCCAGAGCTCATTGAGCTTGCTCATCCCCGACGGATCGCCGTAGAGACGCCAGTTGCGCAGGAACCACCAGCCGGAAAGGAGAGCGACCAGGCCCAGAATCGTCCCAGCAGCGCGCAGACCGGCGCGCCAATTGCGCGTCGGCCAGATGCGCACCAGGTAGGCCACTGCTATTGGGGCAAGCAGGCCTATCAAGTGCAGTTTAGTGAGAAGGGATAGCCCAAACATGATCCCAAGCGCCACGTCGGTCCATATGGTGGGACCTTCCCGCACCAGGCGAACGCACATGAGCAGCACGGCCGCGCCACAAAGCGCTGCTGGAACGTCATTGCTGACGGATCCGCTCAGATAGAGGAACTGGGGATTGAAAGCCACAAGCGCAGCGCCGGCCAAGGCCAGCATGGGCTGCCCGGGGAAGACCTGATGGGCGATCCGATAAGAGAGCCAGACGGCCCCAGCACCGATGAGGCCCGTCATCCAGCGAACGACGTAGACGACCAGGGTGATGCCTGTGAAGGGGAAGCTCTCATCGGCCCGGTGGACGTACTGGTTCTTGTTGTCAACGCCGACCTCCCAATGCCGATAGGCCCAGAATGGATTCTCCGCAGGCTGGTAATAGACGTCTTGCTCCACATCGACCCAGCAGGAGGCCAAGGCCCCGAGGGCATAGTAGAGCGGAGGATGGTGGCTCTGAGCGCGGGGCTCACCGGCGCGTTGCACCGGCAGGTTGCGATGGGTAGCGATGTGCCGCACGTAGCGGACGTGGCGCAGCTCGTCTGTTGACTCGTAAGGCGGATTGGCAAAGGTGTAGCCAACGACCAGGGCCAAATAGACCACCAGGAGAACGGCCAGGGCACAACGCTCGATCCTCACCCGGGGGTTCACGGCCGCCCTCCAAGGGGGACATACACGACATCGGCCGCCAGCTCGCCATTGGCTCCGAGCGTTTCCCAGCGATGGGTGGTCTTGGGATCATAAAGGCCGAGTCGGAGCGCGTAGGGCCATGCGGAGGGAGCAGAGGGCAGGGTAAACCAATGAAGCTGCACGAAACGATCGCCGGGCTGGAGAGTAAGCGGATCCACCCAGAGGCCATCGTCGATGTCGAGCACCTGCCCATCGACGTCGAGAAGGTGGGCGAAAACGGCCAACCGAGGGCCTGCATAGGTCTTGGGGGGAGGGGGTTGGGCAACGATGGGCAAGGGAGGGAGGTCGAGCGGCTGCGACACCCGCCAAGCCGTGAGAAGCACCACCTCCTGCCCCGGGATCGGGTCCACGTCCTCTAGCCAGCGGACGTGAGAGAGCGCCAGACCGTTTGCAAACGTCGTCTCGCTTACCAGGGACTGAGAGCCGAGGACGACTTCCGGCGCATGGAGGGTGACGTCGGCGGAGATCCGCCCAGCCGGCTCCAAGAGGGCCTCAATTGCCTCGGCTGAATCGGGCCAGGAGGTAAGGAACACGCTGGAGGGCTGATGCGCCGAGGTCCAAACCAGCGCGCGCTCCGGGTTGAACAACCGTGGCGACACGTTCTCTCGGCTCACGTCGACCTGCAGCGCGATTCGATCCCACGGCCCCTTGAGCCCACTCCCGACAGCCAGGTCGGTGATCTCGGGATGCGCATCGACGTAGTCGGCGACGTCTCGCTGATCGGCACGATAGAGGAACCGCACCATTCCTCGGTTGGGCCAGACGACGAAGTAGTCCCGGACATCGCGGATGGCGTTGCTGACCACGAAGAGGCTTATGACGACGCTGACGGCAACGCCCAACAACGAGACCGATCCTGCTATGGGCCTCTTGGCCCGACGCCGGCCTGCGTAGAGCCCGCGGGCTATCTCGATCAGCGTCAGGGCCGGGAGGACGTACGCCACGGGTTGAGCGACGATGGTGTGACCCAGGCTGGCCGGCGGTGTGCTGATAAAGGCGGGAGAAAGCCCCAGCCCCAACCAGGGAAGGAGGAAGAAGTAGCGGGGTTCCCGCCAACGGTAAAGGCAGAGCGCCACGCCGATCCAGAGGAGCACGCCACCCAAGAGATTGAAGACCGGCCGCCCGGGAATATTGTACAACCACTCCGGGTCTCCACTGGCGTGAAACATGCCGAGGGTCTTGACCACCGAGATCAACAACGGTTTAAGCTCTCCATCCTGCAGGGCGCGCAGCGGCGCGGCCAGCTCCGTCACCCGGGCGTCGGCTCCGATTCCCTCGATGGCTCGTCGGCTGCGGCCCTGCACGATAGCAGAAGCAAGAGGGGCCGCTATCAGGACCGTCACCAGAAGCGCTATGAGGATCCCTCGCCAGCGCCCCCGCAGGCGCTGACGGTGGAACACGGCGAGATACCCCAAGAAGACGATCAGCAGCACGGGCAAGAGACGGGAGGCGGTGTACGTGTATAGGCTCGCCCCCAGCAGAAGCCCGACAGGTATCCAACGCCAGGGCTCGGCCGCATCAGCGTCCAAACGACGCCAGAATAGATAGACGGTCGCAAGAACGAAGGGAGGCAGGCTGATATGGCGGATGGCTAGGCGACTGTACATCAAGGACCAGAAGGAGGACGACAGCGTCAGCGCTGCGACAGCGGCCACGGCACGCCGGTCGGGAAAGAGGCGCCGGACGAGGCTATAGGTCAAAGCGATGGAGAGCGTGCCAAACATAACCGAGAGGATGTGTCCACTCAACACATTGAATCCCAGCACGGCGTGCACGGCCGCGTGGAGATGGTGGTAGAGAGGCTCGTGACCGGAGGCTCCCAGATAGTAGATCGGCAACTCGCCCTCCAGCACGCGACCAGAGAGAGCGTGGATGTTGATCAACTCATCGTCGCGCCATCCAGGCGGGACCTCCTCCAGGCAACAGAGTCGCAGCCCCCACGCCAGGAGGAGGAGCACAACGATGAAGGCCCACTTCCAATCACGTACAGTGGGCGCCGAGGTAGTGGGCGCCGAGGTAGTGCGCAGACTCACTGGCCCACGACCTCCACCGGGCGCAGGAGGATACGGTCGTCGACAAGGGTATCACCAACGACGACGGGAAGACGGGTGGCATCCCCCCGAGCGTAGAACCCGATCTCAAGGCTGTAGCTGCCAGGAGAGAGGTCGTCCTTGACAGGGAAACGATGGAGCTGAACGAAAGCATCGCCCGGCTGCCAGTGCCAGGAGGGGACATCAAGCCGATCCCTCTGCCCAACGACGCTGCCGCCAGAATCCAGAAGATGGGTGAAGGCTACGAGTTCGGAGGCCAAGGGGGCGTGCGGAGCCCGCTGAACGGTGTCACGGACCCGCCAGACCGCCAGCAGCACGATCTGGCCGCCGGGCTCGACCGTCGGCGTCCGCAGATCATAGCTCAGCAAGTCGACGACCCCGCCAACGTTGACCGGCCCGTTGAGAGGCTCGTAGGTCGACCGCGGACGGCCGACCGGATACGTGTCCGATGGGCTCCAGAACAGAGGGTTATCTCCGGCGGTCGAGAGAAGCGCTGTTAGAGCGTGTTCACCGTCGAAGCGATAAACGTCAAAACCCTCAATCAGGTCGTCAGGGCGAAACCGCCGACTATGAAGACGATGGGCATGGGACGTGAAGAAGGGCGAGAGCACCTCATCGAGCGGCGCGATGGTGGGGATGACCACGCGGCTCTCCGGCGAGTCGGGGAAGACGAGGGCGTGGCGACCATCGAACCAGCGCAGCGAGAGATCGTCTCGATGCAGGGTGATCTCCATCGTGTACGGATCGTGGAAGCGTCCCGGGTAGATCGATGAGAGAGCCACGGCGCCGCCCTCCGGCTGGTCATCAAGATAGTGAGACTGTTCCACCAGAGCATGATGGTAAGCCACACGTACGTCTGGGTTCTGCGCCCAGACGTCGAAGTAGGCGCGAGCCGTTCGAGCAGCAGTGACTACGACGAGCGCCGCGACGACGCCGACGGTCACCCCCGAGCTCCACCGAGCGAACGAGCGGGAGAAGAAGCGCAGAATGGTCCAGAGTCCCAACGCCAGGACGATGAAGATCGCCGGTTGAGCCGTGATAGAGCGCAACGCTGTGGCGTCGGGCCCCGTCACCAGGGCCGGGCTTACCCCGACGAGCAGCCAGAGCAGGACGAAGACGCAACGAGGATCACGCCAACGCCAGAGACAGGCCACCAAACCGGTATAGAAGAAGGCGGCGCCCACGACGTCAAGCAGCGGACGCCCAGGGATGTTGTAGAGCCAGAGCGGGTCGCCTTGAACAGTGATCATAGGTAGCGAACGGGACACACGGCTCCACAGCCCTCCGAAACGTCCGCGCAGAGCATCCTTGATCGGCCCGCTCAGTTGCCCCAGGCGCTGCTCAGCACCGGGATGCGTGACTAAGTAGTGGATCAAAGGCGCGGCCACGAGGGCCGCAATCAAGAGCAGAGCTACTACCCCAATCAGGGAGCCCCTCCATTGGCTGCTGAGACGCCTTGCCCAGGCACCCCGCCGATCAAGTGTCTTATCTTCATGAGAGATCATCCCAGACTCGCTCTTCCCCCGTCTACGGAACGCGTGCATAAGGGCAAGATAGACCACGAACAGGCCGTAGACCGCTGGCATGGCCCGACTCGCCATATAGGTGTAGATGGAGGCGCCAAGAAACAGGCCGGAGAGGGCCCACCACAGCCAGGTTCTACCCTTCGCTGGTGAGGGAAGAGGAGAACCCTCTCCCTCCCGCGCTGATCCCCCGGTAAGCATCGCACGCCAGAGCGCATAGGCGGAGGCCGAGAAGGTGACAGCCGACGTGATGGCGCGAAGCCCAACGCGGCTGGTCATCACACACCAGAAGGAGACTGCCATCCAGGCCGCCGCGATCAACGCGGGGGCAGCGCCAAACAACCTTCGAGTTAGAAGGTAGCTCAACAGAATGAGCACCAGGGCCCAGGCAACGGTCGTCAGGCGTAGGGCCAGGTCAGTGGGCCCGAGAAGCGCCATCGAGAGAGCGACGGAATAGGGATAGAGGGGTTCGTGACCATAGCCCACAGTGAAATAGATAGGGCGGACGCCACGCAGGACGGCTGCCGCATCGTGGCCGTTGCTAGCTTCGTCGTGTGTCAGACCCGGTGGCACGCTGTCCAGTCGCCATACTCGCAGTACAATCGCTGCGATCAGAATAGCGATCAGAGCGATCAACTCCCATCGACGAATCGGCTCCCGGAATCCAACCATCAGCTTTGGCCTATAACAAATCGAGGAGGCTGGCTAGCGTGCGACCGACGATAAGCCAAACCTCCCGCGGGCGCGTCAATCATACCGTGACGTCCCGGGGTTGACAAGTGGGATCGAACGGCAGATTGTGTTATAATCCGCGCATTATGAATGAATCTGGAAATAGACGACAATGGCAGGGGTGGCGAGACGTGTTCATATGCCTGACGGCGCTGACTGCAGTGCTCCTCTTCGGGGCATGCGAGGGCCCGACGCTGACGCCGATCCCGATCATACCGACGGAGACGCCGACAGAGCCCGCGCCCAGCCCAACGCCAACGCCAACGCCCCAGCCAACACCGATGATCTCGACTCTGGAGCTGTGGTTGCCAGAGGAGCTCGACCCTTACGGCGGAGGGGAGGGCGCCAACCTCCTGGCGCGACATCTATCGGCCTTCAGCGACAACTATCCCAATGTGCAGGTCGACGTAGTGATCAAGAAGGCCCACGGACGAGGCGGTTTGATCGATTTCATGCGCACGGCGCGGGACGCCGCCCCCGGTGTGCTTCCGGATCTGGTGGTTGTGGACGCCGCGGACCTGGCCACCGTGGCCGGATCGGGGCTGATCCAGCCCCTCGATGAGTTTCTTGCTCCATCAGCTGCGGATGACCGCTTTCCGTTCGCGACGACGATGGGGAAGGTGGAGGGTGAAACGGTGGGGGCCGTGCTAGGCGCCGATATGCAACACGCAGCTTACCGGCCAGCCTCCTTCGACGAGCCCCCCGCGACCTGGTCTCAGGTCATCTCTGCCTCGACATCGTTCCTATTCCCAGGCGGGGGGTACGATAACCGAGTCAATGACGCGACCCTGATTCAGTATCTGGGCGCTGGGGGGAAACTGACCGACGCCGAGGGGAACCCTACGTTGGACGAAGAGGTCATGGTGAACGTCTTCGACTTCTACAGCCGCTGTATCACCAACACCGTGATCGCCCCAACGCAAGTCCTGACCACCACACACGTGGACCAAGCCTGGAAGGCGTTCAAGGAAGGAACGGGGGGCATGACGGCGGTGCGCGCCAGCCGCTACTGGCTGGAGGCCGACGAGACCATGGCGGCAGCGCCACTCCCGACCAAGAGTGGGCAGCCGATCAGCATCGCCCGTGGATGGGCGCTGGCAGTCGTCACGGAAGATCCAGAACGCCAGGAACTCGCCATGCAGTTGGTAGAATGGCTGACGGTTCCGGATCACAACGCATCGTGGACCCAGGCAGCCGGCTATCTGCCGGCCACGCGCAGCGCCCTTCGGCTATGGGAGGTCTCTGAGGAGGAACGGACGGTGCTGCGAGACCTGCTTGAGGCCGCGATACCACCGCCCCGGCCCATCGTGATGGAGAGCATTGGGCCACCTATGCAACAAGCACTGACGGCGTTATTGAACGGGAACGCGTCGCCCCAGGAAGCTGCCGACGACGCGGTCGAGGCCCTCCAGCGGTAGTCCTACAACAAGGATTTCCACCGTGATGGGTTAGGACGTGATCTGTTTCTTGTACGTGATCTCCTCTTGCTCTCCCCCCTTGATCTCGACCAGCTTGCCGGTGACTGTGAAGATGACACGCTCACAGATGTTGGTCACGCGGTCGGCGGCGCGCTCCAAGTTGTGGGCTACCCAAAGAAGATAAGTGGCCTGATCGATAGTGCGCGGATCGGATATGATGTACGTGAGCAGCTCCCGGTAGACCTGATTGTAGAGCCCATCGACCTCGTCGTCCTCCTGGGGAATAGCCCGGGCCAAATCCACGTCTCGCTCCGAAAAAGCCTGCAAGGCACGATCGAGCATGTCGCGTGTCTTGTCGGCCATGCGCGGGAGGTCGATCAGCGGCTTGAGAAGGGGCTCATCCCCCATCATCAAGCTGACACGGGCGATCCCTTTGGCGTAGTCGCCGATCCGCTCCAATTCAGACGCCAGGCTCAGGATGGCAGCAATGGTACGCAGGTCACCGGCCATCGGCTGCTGGGTGGCGATGAGGGTTAAGGCTCGGGCCTCCAGTGCGTACCGCTTTTCGTTAAGCTCGCGATCCTGCTCAATCAGCCGCTCCGCTCCCGGGTGATCCCTCTCCTTAAGAATGGCCACCGAGTTCGTGATCGCTAGCTCGACCCTGCTACCCAACGTCAACACGTCGTCCTCTAGCTGCTGCAGGTCCCGCTCGAATGTTTCTCTTGGCATCATTCCTCCTCGTCGTCGACCGTCGGCACCGCAGAGACGCTCAAGGTAGACCGCCCCTGATCAGAAACAGTGGTTGCCGCCCAAAGAAGATTGTAGCACAAAAAAGAGACTTCGGACAGAGAGAGCTGAGCGTAGCCGGGCTCTGCCGTGCCTCCGGGCATTCAGGGGGCCGACTTTCCAGCCCAAGCATTGGGAGGTGCGAGACTAAGACTTCTTGACGTCAATTTGGGCGTTGTGAGACACACGGGATGTAGGACACCTCCGCTTGACAGTTCACGGCGGAAGAGTAGAATGACGATGAGCGGGAGGGACTGAACAGCGATCAACCTCACATTTTCCAACTCAGGACGCAAGGAGGACAGAGATGAGCGAAGGATATGACGTCACCATCATCGGCGCGGGACCGGGCGGCTACGTCGCTGCGATTCGCGCCGCTCAACTGGGGCTGGACGTGGCCATCATTGAAGAGGAACACCTGGGCGGCGTCTGCCTCAACTGGGGCTGTATTCCCACCAAGGCTCTACTGCGCAACGCCGAGGTCATCTCATTACTGGATCAAGGCCGCGAGTTTGGATTCTCGGTCTCCGACGTGGAGGTGGACTTCACAGCCGCGGTCGACCGCAGCCGCAAAATCTCCCAGCGATTAGTCAAGGGCGTCGGCCTTCTGATGCGCAAGAACGATGTCGACGTGATCGAAGGCCACGGTAAGCTCACGTCCGCGAACACCGTCGAGGTGGAGCTGAACGACGGGGGCACGCGCACCATCGAGAGCGACCACGTGATCATTGCCACGGGAGGACACGCCAGAACGATCCCAGGCATCGAGCCCGACGGAGAGCGGGTGATGACCTATCGAAGCGCCATCGTGCTGAGAGATCTGCCCGAGTCGGTCGTCATCGTCGGCGCCGGGCCGATTGGTATGGAGTTCGCTCAAGTTTGGAGCTCATACGGCACGGAGGTCACCGTCGTGGAGATGCTGCCGCACGCCGTGCCGCTGGAGGACGAAGAAGTGAGCAAGGTCGTCGAGCGCGCGTTTAGGAGACGGCGACGGGTGACGATCAAGACCTCGACCCGAGTGCAGGACATCGACGTCTCGAACGATGGGGTGTACGTCACCGTGGCGACGGAGGAAGATGAGGAAGAGGTCCTGGAGGCCGAGAGGGCTCTGATCGCCATCGGTGTGCAGCCGAACAGCGAGACCATCGGGCTGGAGAAGGTCGGCGTGGAGACAGAGCGAGGCAACATCGTGGTGGACGAGCGCATGCGCACCAACGTCGATGGCGTCTACGCTATCGGCGACGTGACCGGGAAGATGGCTCTGGCTCACGTGGCCTCGGCCCAAGGTATCGTGGCGGTGGAGACCATCGCAGGCGTAGAGACGAAGCTGCTGGACTACGACGCGGTGCCCCGATGCACGTACTGTCAACCCCAGGTGGCGAGCTTCGGTCTATCGGAGGCGGAGGCGGTGGAGCAAGGCCACGAGACCAAGGTGGGGACGTTCCCCTTCCGACCCAACGGCAAGGCCCTGGCCCTGGGCGAACGGGAGGGCTTCGTCAAAATTGTCGCCGAGGCGACGACGGGCGAGATCCTGGGCGCCCACCTGGTGGGCCCCGAGGTGACGGAGCTGCTGCCCGAGTTGATATCGGCACGCACGTGGGAGCTGACGCCGAAGGAGATCGCCCGCACTGTGCACGCCCATCCCACCCTGAGCGAGGCGCTGATGGAGGCCGCCCACGGCGTTTTCGGCGAGCCGATTCACATCTAGTGTCGTTTCACACAACAGCCCCTGACTTTTCCCCGCTCCAGCCCTCGTCCTCAGGGGAAGTTTGCCCAAGACAAGGCTGGGTGCAGAAGACTATGTGCCCAACGCGAGCCGGCGCCTTCTGGCGCCGGTCTCAGCTTGAAAGGGCAAGCACGATTGAACCGTATGTGATCGCGTCGAGAGGCATTGCCTCAAGGCCGCTTTCACAGTATAATAATCATCGCTATGGACGTAGAGATCAGTTGGTACGGGCGGACTTGTTTTCGGCTCGATGGACAAGCGACGATCGCTATCGTGACGGACCCCTACTCTCCAGAGTTGGGCACAACGCTCCTCCCGGTTCGCGCGGACATCGTCACGGTGAGCCATCACGACGCATCTTGTCACTACCTGGACGCGGTGAAGGGCCCCTTCAAGCTTCTCGATGGGCCGGGCGAGTACGAGATAAGCGGCGTCTTTATCACCGGCGTGTCCACCTTCGCCGACGACAAGGAAGGGAGGGCGCGGGGCCTAAACACGGTCTTCGCCTTTGATTTCGACGGCACGACGATCTGCCATCTGGGGCAGCTGGGTCACGTGCCGACGCAATCCCAGGTGAAGAACATCGGTTCCGTAAACGTACTGCTGGTGCCCGTGGGAGGGGGCGGGAGCCTGACCTCCACTCAAGCCTCGGAGGTGATCGGGCTTTTCGAACCGGACGTCATCGTCCCTATGCTGTATCGGGTGGACGGCCTGGAGGAGGAGCTCGACAGCGTCGATAGCTTCCTCAAAGAGATGGGAGTCGAGGACGTGGACAAGCAGAGGACACTCCAGGTGAGCGAGTCGCGCATGTCGGATGAGACTGAGATCGTCGTGCTAGAGACGAACGTAGACCAGGGGTGACTCTTCTATCTGATCCCAGTGGGTGGCTCGTCCCGAGCCGCTCGCATTGGGCTGGGCGATAGAGCGCGAAATCGCCGGATCAGGGTAGCTGGTCTCCTGACCGACCACCACTTGAGGGAGACTGGACACAATCAGGCGGATTGCGAATCCGCCTGGAGCTTGGGGGAAACAAAGCAGTGGGTTACACAAGGTGGATGGTTACGACTAGAGGAGTCGATGCATTGGAGGGAGAATAATGCGTAGGAGCTATCTTCTGATTGCCATAAGCCTTCTGGTGACTCTCGTTGGCTGTCAGGGTGGAGCCTCGACCGAGGACATCGAAGCCATGGTCGAGTCGGGACGGGCCTATCTGGAGGCTGGAGACTACGGCGAAGCGATCGACGCGCTGGAAGCCGCGGCCGAGCAGGCACCGAAGGACAGCGATGCCCATTTTCTCCTAGGGCAAGCCTACAACCAGAACGGGGAGCTATCAAAGGCAGCCGATGCGTTCCGAAAGGTGTTGGAGCTAGAGCCCGACAACGCGGCAGCTCACCACAACCTGGGCGTCACCTACTATCAGCTGCAAGATCTCCAATCGGCCATCGATGAGTTCGAGAAAGCCCTAGATGCTGACCCCGATGACCCGGACACGCACTATCAAATGGGGGCTACGTATCTGACGTTGGCGTTATCGGGGAGCGAGTCGTTGTCGCCAGCCGACCCAGAGCTCCTCGAGCAGGCGACGGAGGAGTTTAATACGGCTCTCGCATTGCGCGAGAACATGCCCGAGGCGCTGATCGGCCTGGGCAACGTCCATCTCCAGCGAGGGAACCACGGAGCTGCCATCGAGGCGCTGGAGCAGGCCATCGAGTCCGTGCCAGAATCGCGTGAGGGGCACTACGCGCTAGCCAGCGCGTATGCGCAGAGCGGGGATATCGAGAGAGCTTGCGAGACGTACGAGACATTCCTGTCGCTTGATCCGCCGGCGGCCTGGAAGGACCAAGCCGAACAGGCGATGACGTCACTGGGCTGCGAGTAGCAGAATTGAGCGTGCTGTAACAGGGTTTGTATGGTTAAACTGTTGATGACGTGGAACATCCGTGCCGGGCTCGAGGATGAGTACTTCGAGTTCGTGATGCAGGACTTCGCTCCTGGGCTGATGGAATTGGGCATCCAACCGACGGACGCGTGGTACACGGCCTATGGCAACCACCCGCAGATTTTAACAGGCGGTGTTGCCGAGGATCTGGGAAGCCTGCGCGAGGCGCTAGCCTCCCAGAAATGGCGCGAATTGAAGTTGGAGCTCTTGACCTACGTGACTGACTACGATCAGAAGACGATCCGGGCCAGCGGTGGCTTTCAACTGTAGTACGGCCTCATGCGACCTAGGAAGCTTAGCGACCTAGGAAGCCTATTAGAGCGACCTAGTCGCTGGAAGCCTCGTCGCTGGAAGCCTCTTCGCTGCTGTGATCGGACGTATCCGTGGACTTCTTGACGTTGCCGGGCGTCGCCGTTGATGACTTGGCGCGATTGTCGGTCACGTAAAAGCCCGATCCCTTGAAAATGATGCCCACCGGTTGAATCAGGCGGTGGACGTTACCACCACATTCGGGGCATACCTTCACCGGCTCATCTTCCATATGCTGCCGACGCTCGAAGCGGACGCCGCAGCTTTCACATTCATATTCATATAGCGGCATATCGAAAACCTCCCTTGAACTAGCCGACATTAGATT
Organism: uncultured Anaerolineales bacterium; assembly: GCA_964514285.1. Classification (GTDB taxonomy): domain Bacteria; phylum Chloroflexota; class Anaerolineae; order B4-G1; family B4-G1; genus SKLM01. The sequence goes on from CAZEQC010000002.1 coordinate 121,645, forward strand.
ATAGTCCAAACCGAGCAATCTGGCAAGCATATGAGGACGGTTTCCATCGGCACCACAGACCGCGATCGTTTCTTCTCTAGGGTCCAGCGCTGTTCGGCGAGAAGACGCCAGCGCGCAGCTCGTAGCCAGCCGCCTGCAGGCGAGGGGTGAACTTGGGGCGAATGCCGGTGGGCTCCAGCTCTCCCACCACGCGGTCATCCTTGATCCCCTTCTCCTCAAACTCGAAGATATCTGATAGCACCACCACGTCGCCCTCCATACCCTGGACCTCGGTGACCTTGACCACCTTGCGGGAACCGTCATGCAACCGCCGCACCTGGACGATCAAATTGACCGCGGAGGCGATCTGCCCCCGGATGGCCTTGACCGGAAGATCCATGCCGGCCATCAGAACCAGCGTCTCCAGGCGGGCGATGCTGTCCCGCGGCGAGTTAGCGTGGACGGTGGTCAGGCTGCCATCGTGGCCGGTATTCATAGCCTGGAGCATATCGAGAGCCTCGGCCCCGCGGACCTCGCCGACCACGATCCGGTCCGGACGCATGCGGAGGGAGTTCCTGACCAGGTCGCGGATCGTCATCTCGCCGGTGCCGTCAGGATCAGGTGGTTGAGACTCCAGACGGACGACGTGCGTCTGGTGCAACTGGAGCTCGGCCGAGTCCTCGATGGTGACAATCCGTTCCCCCTCCGAGATGTAGGAAGAGAGGATGTTGAGCAGAGTCGTCTTTCCCGAGCCGGTGCCGCCGGAGACGACGATATTCAGCCGGGCCCCCA
>CAZEQC010000003.1:0-28732 GCA_964514285.1 uncultured Anaerolineales bacterium
GCGCACCACATACTCGGCGGTGAACGTCTGGAGCTCGATGGGTGTCAACTCCACGGCCTCCGGAGCCGGAACCGTTGCGCCCTCGTTCGAGAAGATTCTCGGGATGCTTCCTTCCATCAGTAGTCCATTTCATCCTCGCCGCCATCAGCGCTCTCGGCCGGCGAAAAGTTGCCCCCCGTCAACTCCTTGATCGAAGGTGCGTTGGTTTCCTCATGCCGCATGCGGAATGCGTTGAACGACTCTACCACGTCCTGGACCGCACTCGAGCTCGCGTCCACCGCCTCCTGCGCCATCTTGGCAGCCTTCAGGTAGTTCAGCCACATCTCGGAGTGGTACTTGCTCGGCTCCCGCATGGAGATCTGCTCAAGCATCATGAACGAGACGTTGCGGGCGTTGGTGAAGCCGCGGTTGGCCTCCATCTGCCGGAGCCCACCCATCCCCATCTTCCAGAGAAGGAGCTGAGCCCCAGTCGCACCACGTGACTCGTTGGCGAGCTGGAGCAGCTGGCGGTTGGCGGCGTTCCTCGTCTGGATGAAGTCGCCCCACTCCAGCCCCGTCAGCAGGTCCCGGTTCCAGAAGTAGTGCTTGTAGAGCTCGTAGGCCCGCACGGTGAGGTAGAAGTCGAGCTTCTGCTGGATCTTCCGCACGGCCTGCTCGGGCTTGACCGGAGAGAGGATGAAGGTCTCGACGGCCTGCCGGATGGCGTTGGACTCGAGCACCCTCTTGGCCAGCTTCATGTCTGGGCCGTTGCGCCAGGCGTCATAGACGCCCTCTCGACGCAGAAATCGCTGGCTCGTGCCGTGGGTCGGCACGTGTGGGCGGTACGGGACGGGGAACTCCATCTCGTCCCGGATGGACTCGAGCTCCTCGAGGGTCAAGCCTCCGAGGTCGTTGACCTCCATCAGCCCGACGATCTGCTCGAAGGAGTGGGTCCGCCGTGACAGGTAGAACTTCGCCCAGTATATGGCAGGGTGCGGCCTCACTTCATGCCCGTCAGGCCTCCGGCCCCTGCTGGCGGAAGACGAGCTTCTTCAGCCCGGTGACGACCTCGTTGAGGCGCTCCATGGCGCTCTTCACCGAGTTCTCCGGGACGTCCTCCAGCCCCAGACGGACGGCGATGAGGAGACCGGCCAGGCGGCTCAGAGCCTCTTCGAGCTCAGGGAGCCAGCCCACGAAGGTCTGCACGTTCTCTGGATTGAGGAACCCGAGGGAGAGAACCTTGTCCACCGTGGTGACGTCCTCGAGGGCCGCCGCCTCCTTGAGAAGCAGTGGTCGTGGCGACAACCCCTCGAACAGCTTGCGCGACTCCTCTCTCGCCGCAGCCACCTTCTCGGCAAAGGGGCGGATCGGTCGACACCCATCGACAGAGACGGAGCCTGCTCGGGCTGCCTTGATCAGTGTGTTGATGCCGTGCTGGGGGTCGAGACCCAGACAGCAGGTCATGAACAGCGCATCGCCGGCGCCGAGGCCTTCGCGCCAACGGTGAGCCACCTTCTCGATCGGCCGGCCACGGAAGGACCAGGTGCTCTTGTCAGAGATGATCTGGACGACGGAGCCTGCCCGGCGGGCGCTCGCCGTCTTGACGAAGTCGGCGGCGTTCTCGATGAGCGGCGTGACCTCCTTGCCGAGCGGCGCCCACTGGACGTCGGCTGGCATCGCACATTCGGTGTCGCCCACCATGGTCGGGGCCTTGACGGCCTTGTTGAGCCGCAGCTTGATGGGCTCGCCCATCATGGTCTCAGCCATGAACGCCACACCATCCTCGTCCGACATGACCGTGCGGATCTCGGTGGGCTGGAAGGCGATGACCCCACCGGTGCTCGTCACCCGGTAGAAGAAGCCGTAGCCCTCGGGCTTCCCCTTGATGATGTTGGTGTCCCGCCCGGCGAAGCTGCCCACGATCTCGGGTTGGACAGCAGAGGCTGAGCCGTTGGTGAAGATCATGAACGGCATCGACTCGCCGTCGTAGTCGAGCACGGTGGGGAAGACCCAGCCCATGATCTCCTTGCCGTCCCTGGTCTTGACTCGGTACTGGCCGAACTGCTTGACCAGGGCGATCTCCTCGTCCTCGAGGGCCTCGTGGACCACGGGGTTGGTGGAGATGGTGGCAGCGCCGGCCTCGTCTGCGGCGGCGACCACGTCCTCGCCAGCCAGGCTGACGGCGTCGTGCCGGTCGATCGCGTCGACCTCCGGCTCGAACATCTCGTCGTTGGCCATCTTCAGCAGGTAGCGCTCACCGTCACGCTCGATCTGCAAGACCGTCGGCGGGATGCTGGCCGAAGCCACCTTCTCGACATCGTGAGCCGTGACGGGCTCGATACTCCCGATGAACTGGAGGAAGGGCAGAGCAACCTCGTTGTGGACCAGTGCCCGAGAGAGCTGGGCGTCCTTCTCCAGCATGCGCTCGAGCCTCGCGATGTCGCCGGCATTGATGCTGCCAGCGATGTGCTCGAGCAGGAACTGCGGCTTGACCGAGCTCAGCTTGGTCTGCGAGGCATCGACCACCTGCCCACCAGTCATGGCGTGCTGCCGACTGGTCGGGGGGTAGAGCTGACCGCCCATCCCTGTGTCGCCGCTCGAAGTCCTCGCCGCGTCGAAGACCTGCGGGCGGAACAGGGCTGAACGGATGCGTTCGTCCGTCAGCGGAAACGGGTTGCCCTTGGCGTCGATGAAGACGTCGAAGGGCTGGAGCTTTCCGCTCTTGATGATAATCGGGATGCGGAGGAAGCGCACACCCTGCGCGGCCATCTGGGCCTTGGTGCCCGGCCCCATCAAGGTCGTGGCCGAGCTGTTGTGCACCTGGAAGTACCCCGTGGCGTACCCCTGCTCTCCATCCGTCTTCTGCATAACGGGGTTCGTCTCGTAGGTGCCGATGTAGGGGTGCTGCTCCAGCAACGCCTTGAGAGCCTCTCTGGGCCAGGAGTCCGCGGTGTCGGACAGCTGGGTCTCGGAAGCGAGCTTCTCCACCGGAGGCGGGGAAGTGTCCAGGTAGAGGTCGGGTGTCATGAAATCCTCCAATCGGCGCCGACTCCCGTTCCGGTGATCTCGGCGTTCGACGCGATATGTTCTACCACCGCCTGGGCGATGGCACGAGCCAAGGGCCGGACACCTTCCCTATCGAAGGGCGGGGTCCCCCGCTGATACTCAATCTCAGACTCCAGCGTACCATCCTCTTTCGGGGTCTGCGTGACGTTGACACCCACCACAGCGTCGGAGTTCGCCGCGGCGTGCTCCGTCTCCATGATGTCGATGATCCGTTCCTCGAGGATGGTGTCGTCCAAGGCCATAGCTACTCCCCCAACGACTTGCTCGACCAGGCGCTCGTGACGTTCGGAGTTGGGATTCCTGACGGGCCCGCCGGGGTCGTGTGGGTGTGCCCGGCCATGAAAGCGATCACGTCGGCCGTGGCCAGGACGAACGGAGCGTTCGCGTCGGCACCGAGCTTGGTGGTGCAGTCGAGTGTCTTGAGGCCGCTGATGCGCTCGGTGCTCTGAGCCGCACTGAGCTCGTGGTTGCCGCTCACCTCGACCGTCTGATCACCGTTGATCGTCGTGGTCGTCGCCCCGTACTCCTGGGTGACCTCACCGTCCACCGTGTCGCTGAGCTTGCCCTTGATGTGGCGGGTAGCGTCGAGCTCGATGGTGGTCTCGACGTTGCCCTCTTCGTCGACCGTGAAGTCGAAGACGGCGGCATCGTCCTCTTCGGTCCGGGTCTTGGGGTCGATGGCGTTCGGGGCGACCATGAGGCGAAGACGCGTACCCTCATCATCGACGTGCCCCGCCGTCAACATGACGGTGTCCTTCTTCTCCTGGGCGTGGTCCCTCGCAGCCAGCGTGAAGACGGTCCTCGCCTCCCCTTCCGGGTCGGTGTCATCTCTGGTTGTGGTCCAGAGCATCTCCCCGCCGAAGCCGAGCATCTCGTAGTTCTCGCACACGTCCCTGATCATGTTGGTGATCGGGATGTAGACGCGCTTGGCGACGGCCGTGGCCTCGATCTCGACGACCCCGCCCCGGTGCAGCCAAATCTGGTTGCCGTCTCGACAGCGCATCATCAGGTCACCCTGCTGAAGCTTGGGCCGACCAGAGCGGAAGGTGACGTCCGCCTCCTCCCCATCTCCCGTGTCGGGCTGGGTCGTGCCGTCGCCGGTCGCGCCCCGCTCGAAGGTGGTGACGAAGCAGAGGACGAAGGGCCTGTCGTCGCTGGGCAAACACACCTGCACCTTCGCCCCCACCTCGGGCATGGCGAAGATGCCCTCGCCCGAGTGGAAGTGTAGGTAGGATGCCCCGACCTGAAGGTCGAGCATCAGGCGCTGAGAATGGGTGGTACGCACGTCCACGGTCCAGTGGGCCGTGTCCACGTTGATGATCTGCCCTGACTCGATGGCTGGGGTGTTACCACCCCGCTGGACCATGGAGTTGTCGTGCGTGAAGGACATGCGCCCCTAGTAGCCAGGCGCCGCAGACGATCGACCGCCTTGTCGACCCAGCCCGTAAGCCGTCGCGAGGCCGCCCGCACCGAGGGCCGCGCCACCACCGAGTACGGCCGCTCGACCACCAGGAGTGTTCCACAGGGCTCCGACGCCCTTGCCGGCGCGGGTCAGCGCGTCGGCACCCTTCGGGGCAGACTTGACGCCCGTCTGCCAGATCTTCCCCAACATCTTCGCTGAGCTGAGGGGGTTCTTGACCATGCCGGCACCGACCCGAGCGACGTTGCCCAAAGCCAGCGGGTTCACCGCCACCTTGGCGAGCATGGCGCGCTTCTCGATCTGGCCGAGCTCGTCGAAGAATGCCTCGTAGGCGACCTCGTTCATCTCAGTACCTCCAGGGCTTGTCCTTGGTTCCCTTGCCGAATTCTACACCATGTATCAGCGGTGGGATGGGGTTCAGTCCGTGCAGGTCCGAGGACCACCCCTGCTGAGACGCCTCTATGATCGTACTCCGGAGGTGCTCATGGTTCAATCGCGCCATCCAGTCCTCCTGGACGTCGAGCGGGATCTGCTTGACGCCCCGCAGGACGGGAGCATGCTTTACGGGCTGGCCCTTCTTGTGCTTCTTGTTCCAGTCGTAGACCTGCGTGGTGCTTGCGAAATCGCCTGGGAGCAGGTCCGGGTTGTCGCCAGGGTCTTCGACCTTGGTAACTCCCGACAGGGCGCGGACCATCGCCTCGGAGTTGCGTCGGCGGATGCCGTACTTCCCGTAGATGCCGTGGAGCTCACCGGCGAGGTGTCCCTGCGTCTTGCTCATGCCGACCAGCGGCAGGAGCTCGTGTGGGTTGACCGGCCCCTTGGTCAGCGGGTCGCCCTTCTTCACCGCCTGGCCGACCCGGACGTTGGAGAGGCGAGCTCGGTCGGCGGGGATGTAGTCTTCGGTGTCGCCGATCTTCACCCGGTAGCCGCCGGCGGGATCCTTCTTGATCCGCCTGATCTTCCCGCTCGAGGTAGCGAGAGTAGCGGACCCCTTGACCTTCTTCTTGAGGTAGAGCAACTCCGTCGCCCGGTTCAGCCCACCGCTGGTGAGCGACTTCGCCTCCTTGCCCTCGTAGACGCCGCCGGAGTTGTGGTTGAGCAACCCGCCTGCAACGAAAGTGGAGCTGGAGGTGGTCACGTCGTAGACGAACTCATCGGTGTAGTAGACCGATCGGATGTTGGAGATGAGATGCTGACCGCTCACAGACACTTCCTGGGCCGGGCTGCACTTCTCGACTGAGGAGACCTTGATCGACGAAGCGAGAAGCCCCTTGGCCCAACCCGTGATGCGAAGAACGACACGGAAGCCTTGATGCCTGGTCAGCTCTCTGTGAGTCGTCGCCAAGAGATTCGAGATGATCCCGAGCCTGGTGCAGATGATCACAACCTGCTGGGCAAGCTCGAAGCTCGTGGTGTCAATCGCGATCCGGTCAGCGCCGTCAGTGTCTGACTTCGAGGTCCCGTCGCCGTCGATCAGTCCGCACAGGAAGTCAGCGAGCCAGTCGCGGTCATAGTGGATGAAGTCGGGCGGCAGCGCCTTGTTCCACGAGTAGCACCCGAACAGGGACTCGAATCGGCGGCCCAGCTTCAAGCTGTGAATCTCGATAGTCGGGGCCCTACCCCGCACCCTCCACTCGTCATGTACCCGTTCCAGAATCCTGTCTCGAACAGGGCCGGGGTTCTGCTTCAGACCTATTGAGTAGGGCTTCTTCTTTCTGTTGCGTGGGTTGGTCCAGCGGTACCCGACCCAGCCCTCCGCGATGTAGGCACCAACGAAGTACGGATCGAGATCGAGCTTCTTGAGATGCAGCGGATGGAGCGCGTTCTCGGGGATGAGCCGGCGCTCCCCGTACCACCGCTTCGGCTCGAGCTCCACTGGAGGGAGAAACCCCAGCTCGTCACCGACCTTCTCCTCAGGCGGGAGCTGGTAGTGGCCGCACGCCGAGCAATAGTGCTTACCATTCTTGATCGAGGCGGCGGGGCTCGGCTTCTTCAGCCGATGATTCCCGCACTCTCCACACCGGACGAGGTTCTCTCGGACTGCGATGGGGTGGTTGTCCTGACAGATCGTCACCGCAGACTGGTCACTGACCATGACCATCGGCCTGGTCGGAGCGTGTCGCCGGACCTGTGTCAGGAGAGTCCAGCCGTCACCGTCCGCCATCAACCAACCGTCCTCCTGGGTCAGTGCCTTGTACTCCCCATCCTCATCAACTTCGGACGTGGAGGGGGCCAGGTCGAACAGGTCCTCCATCGAAATCATAATCGGGTTGGTGCCCCTACCAGGACACACAGACACGATCGTCTTGGAATGGTTGCAGTGGAAGGCCTTCATCGCGAGCTGGGTGCCCCTCTCGCCAAGAGCCTGAGCAGCCATGACGCCAACGTTGGTCCCCTTGTCCGGCTCGTGCCCAGTCTCGTCGATCCCCATGCACTTCTTGCAGACGCCCTTGCCATGGCTGCACCTCATCGGGGAGCGGACCACGACCTTGGCCGTCGACTTGTTGTTTTTGATCTTCGTGATCACGTCGGGCGTCAGCATGGTGCCGGCAGGAATCTTCTTCCCGCGGCCCAGGTTGACGTCGGCGGTCGTGTAGCGCCCCACGACGTCGGGCTCGTCGACCGAAAGGTTGATGCCGCGTGCGGTTCCGCAGTCATCCTCGTCCACCACCGTGTCGATGACGCTGTTGGTCATCATCTTGGTGAGGTACCCTGGCTCAGAGACCGACTGGACCTTCTGCACGATGCCCTTGCGTCCGCCGCTCGTGGCCGACCAGTAGGAGGCGGTATCCAGCCCCTCTGAGAAGGACTTCTTGACTGGGTTCGGAACGACTTTCCCGCTGCCGTCGACGAACAGGACCGGGGCAGCTGTGAGCTGTCGGTAGCCGTTGCCCTTGATGCCTGCCGCCACCTCGAGGCGGTCGAGCTGGGTCTTCTGCTTCTTGGCTTTGGTCTTGACCCCAGCCTCGATCTCCTCCATCGCGTCGCCGTAGATGTCGACGATCTTCTGGGCGTCCTTCTCCTTGTTGGGGTCCAGCTTCACCGCCTTCGACGCGGCCTGGCGAAGAATGGGGTCGCGGACGTCCTTGTGGGTCTTGAAGTCTTCGAGACCGAAGCTGAAACCTTCGGTGGAGGCAGTCTGGTTGCCGATGTCCTTCAGCGAGTCGGCCATCTTCGGGTAGGACTTCGGATCCGACTCAGCAGCTTTCTGGAACAGCTCACCCTGCTTCTTCTTCGTGAGCTGGAAGCGGAGGTCCTTCAGCACCTCACCGCCCTGAAGCTGCTTGGGCAGGGCTTTGTCAACCCGGACCCGGCCCAACGTCGTCTTGACCCCACCCACAGACACGACGTCGGTGAGCTTCACTTCGCCGGCGTTGTGCGCCTTCTCGAGCGCGGCCTGGTCCTTGAACTTCAGGTTGGTCTTCTTGCCCACCTGGGTCGCCATGAACAGGCCCACCTGCTGCTCGTGCGACGGGGTGTACATGACCTGCTGGCTGGCCGGGCTGAAGAGATTCTTCGAGGGGAACATCCCCTCGGCTTCCTTGATGGCGTCCTTCTCGATGGGGACGAAGGCACTCATCGTGTCCCCATCGAAGTCAGCGTTGTACCCCGAGCAGACCAGCGGGTGGATCTTGATGGCCTTGCCCTCCGTGAGCTTGGGCTTGAACGCCTGAATGCCGTACTTGTGGAGGACAGGGTCGCGCTTCAAGATGAGCGGCCGGTCCTGGACCACGCGTTCGAGAGCCTTCTTCGCCAGCGGGTCGTCTGCCTCGATCATCTTCTGCGCCTGGAGCGGGGAGGCTCCCGCCGTCCGACGGAGCTCGCGCACGACGAAGGGCTTGTACATCTCCTTGGCGGCCTTGCGTGGAATGGCCGCCTCGTCGAGGGACAGGCTGGGCTCTGGCACGATGGTCGAGCGGGCCGTCATGTCCTGCTTCCGCTTGATCAGCGTGTCCTGGACGAAGCCCGTCTTCGGCCCCTCCTTGCCCGCCAAGGACTGGAGGATACCGGGGTGCTTGCTGTTCAGCGTCCCGCCGATGCCGGTCAGCGCCTTGAGGTGGTCGTAGGTGCCGGCCGCAACTGGGGCCTTGAGCGACTCGGGGGTCCCCTTCGGGAACTCGCCCATCTTCTTGTTGACGATGCCGAGCCCCTTGTAGAGCTCGTTGAGATCATCGGTCTGGAGCGAGCCGTCCTCCATCACGGAGATGGGGCGCATCGACGGCGGCATCACCGGTACGTTCTGGACCATGTACGCATCCCGCGGGCTCATGCCGAGCTTCTTCAGGTTCCGCAGGTACTTGATCTTCCGCCGGGACTCGTTCTGGGCCTGGCCCTTGAGGCCCTTGATCCGCGTCTCTTCCTGCTTGAGGTCCTTCTCGACGTCGATGTTGTCGAGCAGAGCGCCTACCGCCTTCGGGCCGTAGGTCGCGCCCTTCACGCCGGGCTTGTCGACGACGGTGCCGTCGGGCATCACACCGCTCTCCCCCTCGATCAGCTTGCCGAACTGTGGGCCTCGAACACCGGCCAGGCTCATGACGGCCTTCTCGAAGAGCGGGTTCGGCATCGGCTCCTTGAGCTTGATGTGGCTCCACTTCTTGCCGTCCATCCCGCCGGTGACCTTCTCGTCGAACAGGCCGCCCTTCTCCGGCTTGAGCGTCCGCATCTTCAGGGTGCGCCCCGGGTCCTTCAGCTCGCCCTCACTCATGTCGAGGACCTGCTTGTCGGTCAGTGGCACGAGGTTGAGGCTGTTGCCGTCCTTCTTGGTGTCGACCCCCAAGGCGTTGAGGTAGCCGTTGAACTTCTCGTAGGCGAAGGTCGTCTTCGGTGGCGGAAGGAGCTCCCCGGCCTGGAGAGCACCCCAGAGCTCATCCTTGTCCCCGCCCTGCGACTTGTCGCTCTTGGTGACCTGCATCTCCCGCAGGTTCGCCTTGGCGCCGTGGGCCAGCATAGCGTAGACGCCGAGAGAGCCGAGAGCTTGAGCTCCGTGCTTGCCGCCTCCTCGAGGAACCAGGTTGTGGTCGTAGGCGTCTCGGCTCCGAGCGGCCACCTTCTTGCCGACCTGGTGCTCCATCTTGAGGATGTACTGGTGGCCGGTCTGGATACCAGGAACGGTCTTCCCAGTCTTCGGGTCGACGAGGTCCTCCTTGTCAGTGACGCCAGCCTTCTTGAGCTCGCCCTCGACGAACGCCAGGTTGTCGTCCTGGGAGAAGTTCTCGACCTTGAACGGCTTGCCGCTCTTGCGGGCCACCTTCGAGGCAGCCGTCTCGAGGACCTGGCCGACATTCATCCGGCCCGGCGTTCCGATGGGGTTCATCAGCACCTCCATCGGCTTGCCGCTCTTCGTCTGGGGCATCTCTTCGTCGGGCAGGATGCCGGTCACAATGCCCTTGTTGCCGTGGCGGCCGACGAGCTTGTCGCCCACCTCCATCGGCTCACGGGTCTTGACGTGGACCTCGACCTTCTTGCCCTGCCGATTGACCGCTACGACCTCGCCCTCGAAGTCCTCCTCCCACGTGATCGCCTTGTCCTTCTTGGGCTTGACCAGGCTCTTGTGGAGCAGCCGTAATTTCTGCTGTTCGGTGGTGAGCTGTTGATCGGCCAGCGCCGCCACGAGCGTGTCGCCGGGCTTGACCTTCTGGCCGACCTGGACGATGCCATCGTCATCGAGCTTGTCGAACTGCTCCTTCTGTAGACGATCAGGATAGTAGGCGCGGTACTTGCGCTTGCCATCGAGCGAAGCGTCACGGGTCGAGAGCCCCTTCTTGTGCATGTGGGCTGAGGTCAGCTTCTGAGCGGCCGTCTCGCTGATGACGACGCCGTCCTCGAAGTTGAGGCCCTTCCAGGGGGTGTAGCCGACGCGCAGGTTCTTGCCCGGGGCGTAGACCCCATCCTTGGTGTAGTTCGTATCGGCGAGCAGCTGCCCCTTCTTGACGGTGTCCCCCTTCTTCACCGTCGGAGTGCTGTGCATGAACCCCTTCTTCTCGTTGAGGGGGTAGTTGTTGTAGATCGGGACCTCGACCTTCTTGCGGTCTGCTCCCTGGACAGTGATCGAGTCCTTGCCGACCTTCACGACCTTGCCGCCCACAGGAGCGTGGTGCGAGGAGAAACTGCCGACGATCTCGTCGAAGGTCTTGTCCCCGAGGGCCGACTGGACGAGAGGGGTCTCGCCGTCCTCGAGGGGGATGGCCTGCTCCATGTGCCGTCCGGCCATGGTGGCCCGGTTCGGTGAGTCGGAGCTGATGAAAGGCACCATGTTCGTCGCCAGGCTGAACATCTGGCTCGACTTGGGCACCACGTACTGGACGTCCTTCATCTTCACCGGGCGCATCTCGTTGCCCGGCGTGCTGGCGAGCACGGTGCTCCCCTTCTTCGGGACGTACTTCCCACCCACCTTCTGAACGGAGTCGGGCATGGCCACGGTCGAGTCGTGGACCCTCGACGTGTCCACCATCTCCCGCTTGCCCGTCTTCGCGTTGATGAGCGGAACGACCGCCTTCTTCCCCTGCTTCCTCGCCCCGATAGCCATCTGGAGCGAGACGCCTGTGCTGGCCCCCTCCGGGGTATGCAGCGGGTCGAGTACGGCGAAGTGGGATGGGTCCACCAGCTTCGCCTCCTCGGTGATCCTGTTGGCGTCGGCCACGCCGCCCTCTCCAGCGATCGTGGTCTTCATCTGCCCGGAGATTATCCTCAGCGGGTTGGTCTGCTGCGGGGTGTTCGCCAACGAGACCTTGCCGAAGAACTCCTTGATGGGGCGGTTGAAGGTGTCGGGGGAGACGATCTCCTTGATCGTATCTCTTCGGTCGAGGTTGTTGCCGATGCGGCGGCTGATGACGTGCTGGTGGCCTGTGATGCGTTCGCCGACGAAGTCCTCGATGCCGTTGAGGTCCTTGAACATGAGAGAGTCTCGGGTGTCTGGCTTCTCCGTCCCCCGCGCGACACCCAAGAGCCGACCGCTCGAGCGGAGCATGGCGTCGGCGTTGATGCGGTCGATCTTCTTGCCGAGCGTGCGCTCGGTGACTTCGGGGCTGAGCTCGGACGCCTCGAAGTTCTGCTGGATGACCGTTGCGGCCTGCTCGTAGTTCTCGACCTCGGCCTTCGGGTCCAGCCGCTTGGCGAAGTCGATGGCGACCTTCTCGGTCTTGACGGGGCGGCCTCGGCCGTCGACCTTGTTGGCCTCGAGGATGTCCTTGCCCCACTGCCGCTCCAGCGTGTCGTCGCTGATCCCCATCGCCTTCATGATCGGGTAGAGCGGGGGCTTGGCCCCACCGTGCTGGACCTGGAACTTCCGGGCCTTCGGGTCGAAGCCGACGTGGAGCGGGCGGCCCTTGATGTTGAAGAACGAGTCGAGCTCGCCGTTCTGTTTGACCTTGGTGTAGACCCCGGGCTTGAGCCGCCACTGGTTGTCGACCTGGAACTCGGAGCCGTCGACAATGTAGGAGTAGCGGTTGGTGACCTTCGGCAGCGTGGCGATCTTCTGCCGCTTCCGGTCGAGCACCTTCCCGGTCTTCTTGTCCTTCAGGACCATCGTGGCGCGCACCGGGACTCCCCAGGTGCGCCCACCCATCTTGGCCTTCTTCTGAGAGGTGTAGTCGCCCGAGCTCTGCTTGTCGTCGATCTCGACGTCCTCCACCTCGAGGACGTGCCGGTCCCCCTCCTGAGGGAAACTGCTCTTGATCGACTCGATGGTGTTCGTCTTGAGAGCCTCGAAGCTCTCCTTCGGGTCCAGCCGCGCCATCTCACCCCCGTCATCGAGAGGTCCAAGCCTCTCTAGGAGTCCAGGATCACTGTACCAAGGCCGCGCAAGAGGGACAACTGCGGGCGGTATAAGACCTATGACGCCGGGACCAAGCTAGCCCCCCGGTAAACAGGAGGAATTGTGGACTATTGCGTTCTGTACCAGAGAGGAGATGAAGACGACCCTTGCGGGGATCTCGAGGAGAGCATCGACGACGCTCTCCAAAGGGAGTGCCGTTGAAAATCTTTCTGCTCGCCGCGTTCATCGCCTTTGCGGTCAACGTGACGCGGCGGCCGGAAGATTGGTTGATCGACCCGAACTACTGCGAGCCTGAACGGCCGAAGTGGTGGTGAAAGTCGTCGCCGCCCGCGCGGGGGAGCTTGCTTGCAGGCTCCCCCGCGTTTCTTAGCTGATCATCAGATGGACGACGCCTCTCGACGAGGGGGCCGCTGCTCGGGAAGGGGGGCCCCGGCGGACCCCTGCTGGGCAGGCTGCTGGCCCGCACCGAGCTGCTGGGCGATCTGCTGGGCGAGCTGCGGGTTCTGGGCAGCGATGCGCTGGAGGACCTGCTGCTGACCCTGCGGAGACAGCGTGCGGATGCGATCGACCATCTGCTGGAACTGGCCGCTGGGCTCCGGAGTCGGAGGCGGGCTGACCCCCTGCTCCCTGGCGTCCTCTCCTGGCTCGCCGGGGGCCGTGCCGTGCTGGCCTGACTGCATCTGCTGTTGCTCGCGGGCCATGACCATCTGAGCCTTGGCCTGCCACTTCGCCTGCTCGACCTGGGCCTTGCCGCCGATGGCCGCCTCGGCGAGCTGCTGCTCCTCGACACCCTTGAGCCGACGCTTGACCTCCTTGCGGAGCAGATCGTCCTCCTCTTCGGGGTTGAAGTCGGAGTCCTGAAGCATCGTGGTGTCGCTGATCAGCTTCGCCTGGTTCATCTGGAACAGGAACGCCTTGCGCTGGAGATCGTCAGCCATCTTGAACGGCTTGAAGCGTATGTCCACCTCAGGCCAATCCAGGTGCGAGGCTGTGCGCCGGATGATGAAGAACCGAATGAGCCGGGCGAGGCCCGACACGTACCGGAGGAAGGTGTTCTCGAGCATCCGGAGGCTGACGTTGGAGCCCGACCACGACAGACCGCCGAAGATGAGCTCGGGCGGGCAGCCCATGCCGGCGATGATCGTGTCGGCGATCTGCCGCATCTCGGCGTTCAAGAGCAGAGCGCGGCCGTCGCCTCCAACGGTCTGGTGCTGAAGCGGGATGGGCATGACTGGCATGTAGAGCGGGTCCCGCCGCCACTTCATGATCTCGCCCATCACGTGCTCGCGCCAGTCCTTCAGGTTGACGAGCTCGTAGGGATTGGCCCCTGGGGCGGACATGCCCGGAGAGAGCACGTTGAGTGGGAGCATCCGCTCGAGCAGGACGGCCTCCTGGCTCTTCTTCATGAGCTGGAGGTAGAAGGTGTCCTTGAGGACCGGCATCAAGAGCGGGGTGCCCCAGCCGCGGTTCAGCTTGCCGGTGAGGATCGAGGGCCGCCGCAGGTGGTAGACGTTGTCTGGGTCGAGGACCACGGCCTTGCGCTTGTCCACCGCGTCGATGAAGACCTGCGGGGAACGATCGACGATGCCGCGCTTGCCCACCATGATGGCGTTCTTGAGATAGCCTGGCAGAGTGTAGTAGTAGGTCGTCTCTCCCGTGAGATCGTTGTACCTGATGTCGATATCCTCTGGGTTCCAGAGGATGAGACGGGTGTTGTGCGGGGTCTTGAGGAACTGGTCGCGGACCTCGGCGTCCCCATCATGCCCACAGGTCTTGCACTTCAGGTAGAACTTGCAGCTCCTGAAGGTGTAGTTCGCCTTCGTGGCCTGGATCTCGGTCTTGCACCGCTCGCACTTCAGCCACTTGACGAAGGGGTGGCTCAACGACAGGATCGCGTTGCCGTAGCAGTGGAAGAAGAGCCCGATGTCCACCAGCGTCGAGCGGAGGTGGAGATCCTGCTCGAAGTAGCCCTCCCACCGATTCTTGAGCCCCTCGCTGTCGGTGTCGATGACCATGTCCGTGATCGGATACTCGGCCATCTTGTTCACGACCGTCGCGATCAGTGGGTTGGTGAGGTAGTAGAACCTGCACCACTGGAACATCTGCTTGACGGTGCTGGGCAGGTAGGTGTGGGCCAGATCGAAGAAGGGGTTGGGGTAGGAGATGCCTTGAGCCTGCGCCGTGCCGCCGATGCGACCACGCAACCTCGCTGTGCGAACGTTGGACGTCGGGGCTCCGCCGTAGTTGAACATGCTACCTCACCACCCCCGGTGCGACACGACCCCGCGCTCGTCGGAGGGCGCCTGCGCGGCCCGGAAGAGCGCCGGCCGGGCCTGACGCGGCCTGCGACGGGGTCTGCTGCCCGCCGAGGAGCTTCCCAGCCCCAGCGGCGATGCCCGAACCGACGCCGAGCGCGGCCAGCATCGGAAGGCCGCCGCCAAGAGAGTACCCAGCCGACTCAACGATGCCTCTTGCTGCTGGACGGATGTCTCTCTTCTGGACACCCTCCGCGACACCAGGAGCGGCGAAAGCCACCGGGAGCCCGACGCCGAGCGCAGCTCCTGGCGCCAGCAGGTTGGCCTTGATCGCCGTTCCTGGCTTCGTCGCGTAGCCACGCACCAGCCCTGGAAGAGAGGTCATGCCCTCTTCAGCCAGCAGCCTCTGAGCGGCTTCGGAGCGGAGCTTCTGCTTGGTGAGGAACTTGTCCGCTCGGCCACCTCGCCAGAGCTTGGAGACGGCCCCTGTCTTCTTGTCGGCGACGGCCCCTGTCTTCTTGTCGGCGACGGCCTTGTTGACAGCGCCCTTCGTAGGAGTGATCCTGCCCACCCCGCCAGTCTCTACCTTCTTCGGGATCTTCCAGCCCATGCCCTTGAGGGCGCGCACCCGGGCTTCTTGCAGTGACTCCCCCGTCTGGGGCTTGAACTTCTGCCCACGCCAGCCAGTCCCCTTGCCCATGTAGCCGGTCAGGCCGTGAGCCTGTCGCTGGGCAAACTGGCCGATCTGCTTTCGTCCCGCCTTGGTCGCCGCCTGACCACCAGCAACACCAGCGAGGCCCCCGACGAGAGCCCCCCTGACCGCTCCAGTAGCTCGTTGTTCTGGAGGAGCGCTGTAGTAGCCTGCCGTCCCGCCGATCCCGGCGCCCAGCAAGCCGCCGATGGCTCGGCCAGCCCCGGCCCCCAGTGCGATCTTCTCGAGCTCGTCGACCTGTGCATCAACGAGAGCGAGGTCAGCCGAATAGTCTCCCAGCATCCTGCACCACCTTCAGTTGCTCTTCGAGCTGCCGCTGACGGTACAGAACGTAGTCCCGCGCCACCAGCAGTTTCGCTACCTGGACGTCGACTACGGTTTCCTGGAGCTCGTCACGATCGTCGCCGAGGATGACGCACTGGTTGTACCGAGCCTCCACCGGCCTGTGATCACGCTCGAACTCCTTCACGAGCTCGGACTCCGGAGCTCCGCAGTGGTCGCAGACGGCGTTGTCGTCGTCCCGGTCGATCCTACCACACTCCCGACACCTGTATTGGGGCCGGGAGGCCCACTCCTGAGCGACGTTCGCGGGCGGGGGCAGGTAGTAAACCCCCTCATCGAGAAAGGCGGCAGCGATGAACATCTCCACCTCCTCGGACAGGGCGTGCGAGTCGATCTTCCCCATCATGTCGAGCGCCGCCATCACCTGAGCGACGGTGGGCTTCTGCATGGTGTGGAAGTTCGGAATGTTGTTGTTCAACGCGGCGCACACGACAACGAAGACATCCCACGCCTTCCAAGGAGATGGCGTGAGGTGGCAGGTCTTGACCGCCTGTATCTGCTGCCAGTTGAGCGAGCTGATGGACGGCTGTCGGAAGTCGTCCTTGAGCTCCGCCGCCAGTGTCTCCGGCTCCCAGTCCAGCCAGTCCGTGCCGTACTTGTTGATGATGACGAAGTCCAGCAGGAGTGGGTGGGCGTCGTGGTGGGCAAGAAAGTTCGAGGCGGTGAACGGGTGCACCTGGGGCTCCGTGTCTTCGGAGTCCTGCTCCTCTGCCGGCTCTTCGGCAGCCTCGACGACGGGCTTCTCTTCCTCAGCGTCTTGAAGCTGCCGGTAGAACCTCTCCTCGAGGACCGTCGACACGCTAGACGAGAGCCTCGACGGCAACCGCACCCAGATCGGTCCGCACGCCGTCGACGACGCAGTAGACCTTCACCTTGTCGGTGGCGACGATCGGCGCCAGCGCCGGCACGGTCACGGTGGCCTGGGTCTCGGTGAGGTTGGCGTTCGAGGTTGCGCCGCCGGTGTCGAACTTGATCGGGGCGTCGAACCCACCGACCGTGCAGCTCCAGCCCTCGCCGGCGCCGCCGGACAGGCTGGTCTCGGCCACAGTCCCGAAAGCCGCGCCGCCGCCGGAGTTCGCACGCACGGGAGCACCGACGAGAGCCGCGTTGACGGCCGTCGCGATGGTGTCCTCGTCGGGGGTCGCGCCTCCGAGATCGATGCTGAGCTTGTTGGCGGCGTAGGTCACGGCCAGGCCGCCCGCAGCGGAGTCCACGATCTCGACGCTCTCGTCGTTGCCCGCGTCCCCAGGAACCCGAGCGATGATGTCGAGGCTGGCGCCGAGCGTCGCGCTGGCGAAGGTCTGCCCCGCCAGGAGCTTGCGGCCCACCAAGACCACGTCACCACCGGCCGCAGCCGGACCAGCCCCATCGACGTAGTCGAGCTCGGGGTACTCGTCGGCCGTCGGCCGCCCCTCGGCGCTCGTGAACGCCTCCTCGACGTCCTTCCGAACGTCGTAGACCTCCGCCCCCATGCCGCCCGACGGCTTCACCAGGTGGCTCTTCCGGGGCGACTTCCCGCCGAACGCCTTGCTTCGAGTTGCCATGATCTCTTTCTCCTTGGTTGGCTGCGCCTACCGGCTGGCCATGCTGGCGATGATACGCTTGGTGTCCATCGGAAGGGAATCGAAGATGACGGTAGGCTGCGATGCCAGACCGTCCGCCAGGTCCTCCCCGAGCTTCTCCTTCACGAGATCCTTCTTCTCGGTGGCCAACTTCTTGAGCTGGTCCTCCGTCAAGACCAGCTCCCCCTTCGACCATCGCCACCCAGCCTGCTTCTGTACGCCGAAGGTGGTGAGCCAGGGGTCAGCCACGCCCTGGTCCCAGTAGTGGTCGATCTGAGTCGACGCGTCGATCTCTGCCAGTGCCTCGGCGAAGCGCTCGGGCTTCAGGCTGGCCCGCTTCTCCATGAGGAGATCGAGCAGGCCGGGACCCTCATCGTTCTCCAGAGAAGCCCACACCTGGCGGCGGGTCTGGAGGGTGGCCTCCATCTCGCCGGGGTTAGCGTACTCGGTGGAGCCGTACTTGCGGATCACGTTGGAGACGGGAACGCCAAGGGCGTCAGCTCGGCTGGCGAGCTTCACACACATCTCGTGCCGCACCCTGGGGTGCATCTCCCCGCCCAGCTCCTCGAAGAAGGTGACCGCACCATCGACGTCGTCGTAGGTGTTGAGGGGCACGCGGCCATCACCGAAGGCGGCGTGCTTGGCGATGCCGCCTTGCCGAGAGCTCGGGTCCCACTCGTCAACGAGCCTTACGTAGGGGCTCTCCATCACGGACCCCTCCTTCTTCAGGGATCCCCTCTTGGGCGCCGCCGAGCGCGGCATGACTGCGGTGCCGGACAGGTCGCTCTCTTTCTCGAGCCGCTCCACGGGGCGGACTGGAACAGCGATCTCGGCGCCATCAGACTTGATCAGCCGCTTGCGGCTCGCTGCCGTCTTCACGAGAGCCACCGGGGGCTGGATGCCGAAGTGCTGGCAGGCCCGCATGAGGTTGGACGCCGTTTTCACTCGAGCCGTGGGCGGGATCTCGTCCTGATGCTCGAGAAAGTACATCACGTTCACAGCCGTGTGGGCCTTGTCCGTGCAGGCGTACTTCCGCATCTGCTCGTGATCGCCGACGAGAACGACAGCGAAGGCGTGGTCTGGGAGGGAGCTGTGCTCTCGATCGGTCATGATCGAGGCCGTCTTGATGAAGTCGGGCGCTTCACGTCCCTGGAAGAGGCCTGAGAGTGAAGCGAACCCGTCGTCGTAGGGGTCGAGCACTGCGCCCGCCTGGATTTTCATGTGTATCCCCGTTTGGCGTCCAACGATACTACTCACAGAGGTCTTTGCCCTCAAGTCTACCACCCCCAAACCCCACGGCAAAGACACCGACCCTATGGGTATAAGGTCCTCCCCACGAGACTCGAGTTAGCTGGAGGGAAGGAGGGCGTGGATGAACGATGCGTACATCGTGAACTGCGACTATGGCGGGATCGGCAACTTCCAAGAGGGTGACACCGCCTGCATGCTGTGCCCGCATGAGGTCGAATGTTCCCACGAGGCCGAGCTCGCAGCCCTAGCGGATGCGCGGGCACGCCGTTCGGTGCGGAGCCCGTGGCGCCACCCCAACCGATCAAGCAGCGGAGGGACGAGAATCGCAACGTCAGGGACCTCGAGCGGTCCCATCGCCGGAAGATCCAGGTCCAGGAGGCCCATGCCGGTGGCGGGAGAAAGCCCGTTCTCTCGGATGATCAAGAATGCGGCCGCGTCGATGCTGGCGTCGGGCTTCCACGAGCTCGGCGACTTCTGGGACGTGCACGACTTCGCGCCGTCGGCGTGCCTGCCAGGCGAGTGTGTCGGGGACAGCAAGCCCGACAAGAAGTAGAATCGCCCGATGATATCGATACCCATCAGGAATCCAGACGTGGCGTACCGGGACACCTGGCTCTGGGTGCCCAAGAGCAAGGTGAACACCCGGATGCTGCGCCACAGCCTGACCCTGGACATCAACGGGGGACGGGACTCGATCAAGATGTTCCGAGAGACCGAGCACCACCTGGGCATCCCGAGGGAGCGACTCGACGAGGACGAGCTCAACTTCGAAGTGGTGGACCTCACACCGAAGACGTTCGACCCGATCAGCGTCAAGAGCAAGATCGTGCTCGACGCCCAGGACCCGACGAGCTGCCAGCAGGAGGACGCCTACGCCGACCTGATGACGGCCGACAACGGCATCCTCAACGTCAAGTGCGGGCTGGGCAAGACTGTGCTCGCCCTGCACGCCATCGCCGAGTGGGGAGTCCCCGCCCTGGTCATCGCCGCGGCCGGCCACCTCAAGCAGTGGGAGAGCGAGATCAAGCTCCACCTCGAGATGGACGGCGAGATCGGCTGGATTCAGGGGAAGCCCGAGAAGTGGCGGTGGCGGAACTGCCCCATCATCCTGGCCAGCCTCAAGACGCTGTCCATCTACGCAGACGAGGTGCCTTTCGACCTCTGCTTCTACCCCGGCGTGGTCATCTGGGACGAGATCCACCACCTCGCAGCCAAGTGGTACTCCCGGACATCGGACATGTTCCCTTGCCGCCGGCTCGGCCTGACTGCCACAGTCAATCGCCCTGACGGCCTCGAGATGCAGTACCTCTGGCATGTCGGCCCGGTCATCCACCGGAACCTGGAGTACGACCTCGTGCCTGATGTCACGTTCATCGAGTCTCCCACAACGGTGGACTGGAACAACGAGGAGGCCCGAGCGGAGTTCTGCGACAAGTTCAACGAGGTGCACATCCAGAAGCTATGCGCCTACGTCGGGCAGCGGCCGGAAGAGATCGCCTTCGCCAGGAGCATCGTCGACCGAGAGGTCGCCGCCGGCGGCAACATCCTAGCGCTATCGGTCTCGAGGGACCACAGCCGGGCTCTACACGAGCTCTACCCGGACTCGGGCGTCATCGACGCCAACGTCCCGTTCAAGCAGCGGCTGGACATGCTGCACGAGCACAAGCTCGTCTTCGCCACAGTCCAGATCGCGAGGGAGGCCCTGAACAAGAAGGGGCTGGACGTCCTGGTGCTGCTGACAGAGTTCAGCTCGGACAACAACCTACAGCAAGCGATCGGACGAGTGCTGCGAAAGTGCGCTGGCAAGGTGCCCAAGGTGATCGTACTCTCGCACAGCAACATCGGCCCCATGGTCAACATGGGACACAACCTGCGGCGGCACTTCCGTAGGTGGGGAATGGAGGTTCGGAGTGAGTGAGAAGGAGTGGAAGAAGGTCGCGAAGAAGCTGGTCTGCGTGACGGCTGGCAAGAACAGCTTCATCGGCGAGTTCACTGGAGAGTGGGACGGCGGAACGATCACCCTGCGTGATGCCATCTCGACCGGCACGAGGCAGGTCATGGTGGACGCCGGCAACGGCCAAGTCATGCCGGCCCAGCTCCCGTCGCCGGGGCTCCTGCCCTGGCTGGTCAACGAGACGGTCACCGAGCTCGAGATCACGCCGGACCACCTCTGGCGCCTGAGCAAACAGAGCGAGGCCACCCAGGAGGCCGCGGCCGGGATGTACCTCGAGTTCCTCGAGTACCTTCGTGAAGCGCGGGAGAAGCCGAACCAGCAGGTGCAGCTCGCTGGTGCGGAGGAGCTTGCGAAGCTCCAGCAGGCTCAGCAGGACCCAGACAGCCTCCTCTCGAAGTTCGGTCCGCTGGTTGGCAAGCGGTGATCGTCGAGCCGCATCCATTCGCAGTAGAGGAGTACGCCGACTGCACTCGCTGCCCTCTGTGCGAGACACGAGAGAAGCTCGTCCTCGGGGTTGGCGATCACCACGCGGACGTCATGATCTTCGGAGAAGGCCCAGGCCCCTCTGAAGACAGCCAAGGGCTGCCGTTCTACGGCCCCTCGGGGGCACTACTCAACAAGGTCCTCAAGCTGCTCGGCTGGCACCGTGATGACGTCTTCTTGGACAACATCGTAGCCTGCTGGCCCTGCCAGGAGACTGAAGAGCGCTGGGTCACCCGCAAGCCCAACAAGGAAGAGATCATGGCCTGTCGTCGCCGGGTCACCGAGACCATCCGGTTGATCGATCCGCTGGCCATTATCGCGCTGGGAGGGGTGGCGCTCTATGGCCTCACCGGAGACCCCACCAAGATCACCAAGGCGAGGGGCCAACTGTTCTTCGCCCACGTCCCCGGCGTCTACAAGAACATCTCCTACCCGGTCTTCCCGACCTTCCACCCGGCCTACATCATCCGGCAGGGGGAGCGAGAAGACACAGGCGAGATCGATGGAGACGCCCCACCGATTCGAGGGCCCGAGAGCCCGATGACCCTGTTCAAGAGGGACCTGCTCTACGTGAGGAACTACATCAACAGCATCAACGCGCTGTATGGGAGGTGAGATGGCACCGAGAGGAAAGGCCGCGGCTGGCGAGGCCGCGCAGAGGGTTCGAGACGCAGAGGCCAAGTTCTACGTAGCCCACGATGCGCTCGTGGCCTGGGAGGAGGAGAACGAGGAGGTGATGAGCGAGTTCCGCCAGCTCGTCGACGCCAGAGAGACGGCGCGAGAAGAGCTCGAGCTCGCCGTGTCGGATACCCACCTGCCTGGTGGGGGTATGCAGGTCGTGCCCACGACCAAACGGACCTTCGACGGCGAGAGGCTCCACTACCTCATCGAGGACGAAGAGCTCCGCAACCGACTCGTGAAGATCGAGTACAAGGTCCAGGTCAAGGCGTTCGACAAGGCTGTCGAGAAGGGCGAGATCGACAAGGACACGGCCAAGCACGTCATCGCCTCCACCGAGTCCGGTGTGCAGATCCGTAAGAAGCCGAAGCCCATCAGCTTGGGGTGACCCATGACGAACGAGATCCAGATTCGCTGGGAGCGCGCCTCCCGGCGGAAAGGAGAAGCAGAGGTGCGGCAGAACAAGGTCACGTACCGAACCAGCGATGTGCTGCTTGGTGATGGTAAGGCTCGCATCGAGCGGACTCGCTACGCCAAGCACGGCATCGGCTACGGCGAGTTCGCCATCAGCGGGAGCTGTACCGTCAGCCTCAGCTGCAACCAGGACGACAAGACCATCATCGAAGCATGCAAGAAGGCTGGCCAGATCGCCGACGCCGTGATGAAGCAGGACGACGAGAAGATGGTCCACATCGTCGAAGCTGTGGCGAAGGAGCTGGAGCAGGATGCGTAGGAGCGACGGCGTCTGCCGCGTCAACGCGGTGGCCGTCACGAAGATCGTCATCGAGGGTGAGGACTCCATCGCCGCCCAGGCCGCCATGGTCGGGGTGCAGGAGGGAACCTCGGTGACGTTCGGATCGATGGTGGCGAAGAGCGGTTGGCCCGAGGAGGTCACCGAGCTCGCTTCGCAGCTCCGTGAAGCCGTCGAGGAACACTTCGCGGAGCGGCTTTTCGAGGAGGAGTACTACGATGGAACAGATCTCGATTCCAATCGAGGAGAGCGGATCCCTACGGGGCTCGTCGAGCCTGATCTGGGAGACGCCGAAGGTGGAGAAGAGCAGCTTTGACGAGATGCTCGAGGTGGTGCAGGAGAACGAGGACCTCCGCATCCAGCCCAAGCGCATCGACATGCGCAGCCGAGGCATCCTGAAGGAGGACGACCCCGGCTACGATTGCTCGCACATGAGCACCTGGCGGTGGTGGAAGAACGGAACCATCTACATCCCCGGCCACGGCCAGCTTCTTCCGACCCGGCACGCCAAGCGCCAGATCGGCAGCCAGTTCGGCATCAAGTACGACGCGTTCCTTGGGCCAATGAAAGGGGACCCGGAGCTCATCCAGCAGGCGCTCCAGCCCCACGTCAATGCCCGCAAGGAGGACCCCGGCCTGACCGTGAAGGTCGTCGCCAGAGCCTTCCCCGACAAGGAGGCGCCGCTGGGCGTCGACGGCATCCTGCGCGGCGTCGTCGGTCCCCGCTACGCCCAGATTCGAGACGTGGACGTGCTCGAAACCTTGCGCAAGGTGGGCGGCCCCGAGCTCCAGGAGATGAGCGTCACCCACCAGCGCCACACCGACGAGGCGACCTACTTCAACGTCGTCTACCCAGAGCCCAAGCGGATCAAGGCGCTCAGCGAGGTGGGCGACGAGGTCCTGTCGGGCTTCAAGGGCTGGAACAGTGAAGTCGGCGGGCGCTCCCTCGGCTTCTCGGAGTTCCTGCACCGGCTGGCTTGCTCGAATGGCATGGTCGTCACCGTGCCTGGTGACCAGCTCCTCTACCGACGGCACACCGGGCTGCCGATGGAGGAGATGGAGAAGCTGCTCCGGGACATGTGGGGCAAGCTGCCCACAAGGTTCGAGCGCATCGCTGCATCGGCCGAGATCCTGGACACCATCACCATCGACGACCCGGAAACGGAGATCGACCGCTTCGTCGGCTCTCAGGGGCAGCCGAAGTACATCCGGGAGGCCGTCAAGGAAGCGTTCGGGATGGAGCCCATCAACACCGCCTACGGCATCCTCCAAGCGCTGACGAGGGTGGCCACGGCGGCGCACATCGACCCGAACAGGCAGCTCGACCTCGAGAACCTGGGCGGGAAGTACCTGCTCCAGATGGCTCCCGTCGACGCGTCCGCCTGACCCCAGATATGGGGAGTGCGATAACGCCTCCACACCACATCTGGTAGTTGGGCTTACGCTGTAAATACGATACGATGGGAGTCTTCCCCGGAGGCAGGTATGGCGAACGGAGATAGCTCCGCAGGCGGTAGACTCAGCCTCGGAGAACGGGTGCATATCCTCGAACGAAAGGCTGCCGAGCACGGCCGCGCTCTCAAGAAAGCGAGGGCCGGCAGTCTCGGCGTTGACGATGAGGAGCTCATCAGCTGGGTCGGCAAAGAGATCGAGCTCGTGCCGGCTGACAGCCAACGACCGACCGAGCGGGGGCTACTGAAGAAGGTCAGGAGGTACACCCTCCTGGTGGACATAGGTGGCATCCTCTCGGTGATCAACAAGGGTCAGCTCCTCGAGACACGGCTGGTGGAGTGAGATGGGAGACGGCGAGAACTACGAGCTCCGACTCATCTCCAAGATCATCAAGACGCAGGACCTCAACGGCGTCATCAAGTCGGGCGTCTCCCCCAGCACGATGGCCAACCCCATCGCGCAGATGATGCTCCAAGACATCATCAACTACTTCCACAACCGGGAGCACTACGGCCGAGTGCCGCAGCCCGCGTGGATGAAGAAGCGCTACCCGGGCTCCTACCACGAGATGGAGGTCAAGGAGACCATCGGTGAGCTCTGCGCAGCCATCCGAACGGCAGCGATGGAGCGAGAGGTTCTCGAAGCCTCGATGAACATCACCGAGATGATGTCGGCCGGGGCCGATCCAAGGAACGCCCTCGAAGAGATGAGGAAGGCCGTCCTTCACATCGGGAGGATGACCCCCAAGTCTACCGACAGGGTCCTGTCTGAAGATGCTGACGACATCATCGCTCGTGCTGAACGCCGCCGCCACTCGGACAAGATTCTGGGCATCCCCTTTCCATGGGAAGAACTCAACAACCTGACCCAAGGCATCCAGAGCGAGGACTTCATCGTCCTGTTCGGGAGGCCGAAGTCCATGAAGTCGTGGGTGGCGGGCAAGATGAGCTCGCACGCCTACCTCCACGGCAACTGCCGCGTGCTGGTCTACTCCTGCGAGATGAGCACGGAGCTCTTCGAGGACCGTGTCGCGTGCACGATCCACGACCTGAACTACGAATGGCTCAAGCAGGGGACGCTGAGCGACCTTGACTGGCTGATGTACAGGGAGTCCCTCCACGCTCTGAAGGAGGACGAGCTCGCCGACGCCGTCAACGGCAGGCATCGGTCGATCAAGTTC
The DNA here is from genome assembly GCA_964514285.1 of uncultured Anaerolineales bacterium. GTDB lineage: Bacteria > Chloroflexota > Anaerolineae > B4-G1 > B4-G1 > SKLM01. The sequence goes on from CAZEQC010000003.1 coordinate 24,859, forward strand.
TGCTCGGCCTTCGACGACCCCACTGGGGGTGGTGTAGCCCACCTGCTGTCCAAGGCCGAAGAGCTCGACCCGGACATCATCGTCGTGGACTCCTTCTACAAGATGAAGGACGACAGGTCGGGCAAGCGGTCGGTGAAGTGGGACGTCCAGTACAACATAGTGCAGGACCTCAAGGGAGTCACCCAGCTCCTACACATCCCAGTCATAGGGGTGACGCAGAGGCATCGAGCGAAGAAGGAGGAGTCGGACGACGAAGAAGACTTGGGCGACATCGCCTACGCCGACGCTGTTGGGCAAGAGGCGGACGCGATCTACCGCATCAAGAAGGAGGGAACGCTAGCGGACAACGTCACGACCCAGCTTCGAGTCAGCATGGCCGGCTCGAGAGAGACCAGAGTGGGCGGCTTCCTACTGCACGTGATTCCCTCGACGAGCTGGCGGCTAGCGAACTGGATCGACGAGCGGGGTAAGGTCGTCGACGACCCGACCGTCCAGCAGAAGAGAGAGCCCTCCAAGCGCGGGCTCGGGAGGGGAGGAAAGCCGAAAGAGCGGGAGCCAGGCTCGAAGGCGAAGGTCACCGGCGGAAAACTGCCTGCGGGGGCTGGCGATGACCTGAACCTGGGGAAGAAGCGATGAGTGACTACGGCCCCATCGTGGACCTGCTGGAGCCCTACCTCAACAAGGTGAAGCCCAGCGGTCAGGACAACATCATGTCCCTATGCCCGCTGCCGGGGCACGACGAACACAAGGCGAGCTTCGCGATCAACACCGCGAACGGTCTGTGGATGTGCCACGGCTGCGGGCGTAGCGGCGGGCTGGTCACGCTGTTACGCGCGCTCGGTGTCTCGCCGAAGAACATCGACGGGATGATCGAGCCGATTCGGCAATATCTGCACAAGCACCAACGAAAGGAGAAGAGGAGGAGAGAGAACCGTCTTCGGAGCAACCCTCTCGAGGGCGAGAGGCTGCTGCCCGAAGAGCTGCTCGGCATCTACAACTGGAAGCCTCTGGACCTCGTGGAACAGGGGTTCGAGCCGAAGCTCCTACGAGAGCTCAACATCGGCTACGACAGGGCGAAGGACCGCATCATCTACCCGCTCCGAGACACCTACGGCAACCTGCTGGGTGTCGCTGGGCGGGCAACCATCCCTGGAGATCAACCGCGCTACAAGGTCTACACGGGCGGCAAGCGTGGCCAGGATGGGGAGTGGGTGCCAGGAGACTTCGGTCCCGAGTTCGACGAGCAGTTCCACAACTACAGCCTCGACAGCCACAACCACCTGTGGAATGGGCACCGCGTCTACGCCAGTTCGGTGCTCAGCGGGAAGCCGCAGCCCCTCTTCATCGTGGAGGGGTTCAAAGCGTGCATCTGGCTCATCCAGCACGGCTGGCCGAACACGGTCGCGCTGATGGGCTCCTACCTGACTCGGGCACAGTACGACCTGCTATGCCTGATGGTGAACGGGCCAGTGATCCTCTTCCTCGACAACGATGAGGCGGGGAGGAAGGCCACAAGAAGGATCGGGAAGTGGCTCACCCGATCGATGAGAGTGGAGGTCTGCTCCTACTACCCAAGGTGGGCAGAGGAACCAGACGCCCTGAACATGGCCGGCCTCACGGAGACGATCGAGGCCAGAGAAAGGTATGCGTCATGGGAATGGCACAGACGTCAGGAAGAGCGGCTCGTATCGGCCGTAATCTGAAGAACAGCGGCAGGAACAAGCGGCGGGGCGGCGGCGGCAGCTTCGGCGCCAGGTACAAGCCCCCGAAGGCCGGAGAGCGGCTCACGCCCATCCTCCTCTTCCGGGGCCGCTACACCATCAAGCTGGGGCAGCCCGACGGGTCCGTGCGCGAAGACGTGCTGGACTACGACATCCGCTGCGAGCACTTCTCGAAGTCCGCCATGACGGGCCTGACCTGCACGGCCGGGCTCGTCGAGGACAAGGATGGGTACATCATCGAGGGCAACAACCCCTGCGTGCCCTGCCACGAGTACCGCGAGAACGGCACCAAGGGCATGAACGCCCGCAAGATCCACATCATCAACGGCGTCCTGCTCGCGGACTTCCACCTCGTCGACTCCGATAGGGAGGTCAAGGGCAAGCCCGGAGAGTTCTACAAGGACTACGTCGAGTGCCTCGGCCGACGCTGCACGCACTGCAAGCAGGGCGTCGAGAAGCGGTTCGGCAGGGCCGTCTACATGCCGCTGGGGAACAACTTCATCCAGCAGCTCGCCGACTTCGACCTCATCACGCTCGCCTCGGAGTGCCTCTGCGGCGGCACCCTCGAGCCGGTCGGCTACGTCTGCCCGCACTGCGACATGGAGTTTGTCGACCTCGAAACCGCCGGCGTGACCAACGAGGAGCTCCAGCAGCTCAGGGAGCGCGAGTTCCGCTGCAAGCACTGCGGCGAGACCAACTTCATGGAGGAGGTCTCAGTCTGCAACCAGTGCGACAACCCCCGGCCGCTCACGATGTGGAACACCGTCATGGAGCTCTACCGCTCCGGTGAGGGCGTCAATACCTCCCTCCAGATCAAGAAGTACCGCCCGGTCACCGAGCAGGAGCTCGAGTCCGTCAAGGAGCTGATGGTTCCGGCAGACACGGACAAGATCTACCGGCACCTGACGCCCGCCGAGCAGGCGAAGAAGTTCAAGATGGACCTCCCGCCCGGCTTCGATGCGGGCGGCGGTGAGGGCGGCGGCAAGGGCAGCACTCGCTGGGACGACTGATCCTCGGCACACAACGGGGGCCCTCGCTTCGGCGGGGGCCCCATCTTTCGGAGGGAGAATGCACTTTGGGTGGAGCCTAGACAGGCCTGACCCTGTCAGCATCAAGACACCGGATGAGATCCAGTGGCTCCGCAACAAGCTGGAGGACCACGACCTACTAGCTATCGACACAGAGACGACGGGACTGGATATCGCCCGAGACATCGTCATCTTCTGGTCGCTCTCCACAGGGGACGACCGGTACTTCCTCGAGCGAGATTCGCTTGAGCACTTCCGAGACGTCCTCGAGGACCCGCGCAGGACTTGGATCGGCTCTCAGACCAAGTACGACGCCAACATCCTCGCCAACAGCGGATTCGAGCTCGGCGGCGGCCTGATCGACACCCTGGTCATGGACCGTCTCGTTGACCCCGGCCGGCCGCACGGCCTGAAGGAGGCTTACGAGCGAGAGTTCGGTGAGCGCATGATGACCTTCGGCGAGACCTTCTACCCGAAGAACTCCAGCGGCAAGCCGCGCAAGCCGCCGAAGAAGAGCATGCACCAGATCCTCCTCGAGGCCTACGAGCGCGACCCCGTCACGGTCAGCGACTACGCCTCTCTGGACGCCTGGTCGGTCTACCGCCTGTACGAGCGGCTCCGAGAGCAGCTCGAGCAGGTGCACACGTGGTACGGCTACTCGCTGTTCGACGTGTTCACCCGGTTCGAGATGCCCTTCACCCGCGTCCTCTACGACATGGAGCGGCGCGGAGTCCTGCTGGACTTGGACTACCTCACCAAGATCGAGCCGACGGTCGTGGCGAAGATGCAGGAGGTCGGCAGCCAGCTCAACCAGATCGCGGGCTTCTTGGTCAACCCGAACTCTACCCCACAGCTCCAGAGGCTGTTCTTCGAGAACCTGGGCCTCGACCCCATCGAGAAGACCAAGAGCGGCGCTCCCTCCACGTCCAAACCCGTGCTGAAGCACTTCGCCGCTGAAGGCGTCGAGGCGGCGAGACTGGTACTCGAGTACCGCGGGCTGGGCAAGCTGCTAGGCACCTACGTCCGTGGCCTCACCAACAGGGCCGACGACAACGGCCGTGTCCACACCACGTTCAACCAGCACGTCGCCGACACTGGTCGGCTGTCGAGCTCGGACCCGAACCT